>NZ_JBNGCO010000112.1:0-3095 GCF_049974805.1 Baaleninema sp. | reverse complement strand
GCGATTTCCCTGTCCGCGACCTCTGCCATCGCGAGGTCCACTGGCACCCCTACGAGGTCCAGAACCGTCTTGGTTAGGCATGGGTTTACCTCCTAATGTGTATATAGCAGTTCTAACTGATTTGCAAAATATCCTATATTTGAGATTTACGTGGCACGGTAATTCTACCTATTCATTCTGTTCGCAATTCAAATCGAACTGCTATTTGTTGGCTGATATTCTTCTATTAATTTAACGAATTTTTCCAAGGGAGTCAATACCCAATTGAAAGAATCACAAAACTTTGTTGAGCTTTGCGTTTTTGGACTTCAAAATATCTGCTCGATCGATCCATATTTCAGATATCGGTTTTTCGTCGAATTTTCTAAACTGAGGGTTAAGATAAACCGAAAAACCCGGTTTTTCAGGGTAGACTGAAGCGATCGACTCGGTGTCTGACGGGCAAACGCTTTGAGAGAGTTGGCTTCCCCATGAAACTCATCCCCGGACAAACCCCCACAGGCCTCGTTCTGTTTGGAGGTATTCTCCTCGCTTCGACACTCTGTCCTCCACTCCTTACGGGAAGTGGGACTCCGGCGATCGCCATCGAGTTGGTGAGGAGCATACCGAGCCTGTTTGCGGGGTTAGTCGCCAACGACATGGGGGAACTGGCGAAACGCCTCGAACACAAGGACGCCACGAATCACGACAAAGCTTGAGGCTGCGTTTAAGAAAAAACTCAAGCGATTAGCGGAGGTTGCTGAACGACAACCGATTTTCGTGAGACCTCGCAAAATCCCTGCGGGTCGATCGAGACAAATCCAATTTCAGAGGATAAGCTAGAAGCCAAGACTTGCAAACCCAATAAATTCCGAGCTATGGATACGATTACCGCTGCGATCGTCGTTGCACTGGCGAATTTAAGCAAAGACGCCATCAAAGATAGCTACAACGCCCTCAAAACCGCGCTGAAGCATAAGTTCGGTTCCGATAGTGACTTAACGGAAGCGGTGGAAGGGTTGGAGAAAAAGCCCGATTCCGAAGCCCGTCAAGCGATGGTAAAGGAAGAAGTGGAAATTGCCAAAGCGAACGAAGATTCAGAAATCGTTGAGTTAGCTAAAGCCTTGTTAGAAAAAGCGGACTCAGACGAATCGTCAGTCAATAAATATAACGTGGAATTTCAAGGAGAAGTGAAAGGCGCACAAGTTGGAGACAAAAACCAACAAGAGAATACATTTAATTGAATTTAATTCAATAAAATAGTCTAAAAAAGATGGCGGAAAAATCTTCACAATATTCTCCCCAGTTCCAAGAAAACGTGAAAGGGGTGGTAGTTGGAGAAGGAAACATTATCTACAACTACTTTTACGCCAGTCAAACGAAAATCGTCTCAGAGGAGTCCGCCGAAACTGAAGACGGAGAAGCACTTCCCTGCCCCTACAAAGGCTTATTTCACTTTACGCCCGAAGATTCAGAGTATTTTTTCGGCCGCGAAGCCTTTGTAACCGAACTGGTCGAACTCACAAAGTCTCGGAGGTTTCTTCCGCTTCTCGGCGCTTCGGGAAGTGGGAAATCTTCCGTGGTTTTTGCAGGGCTGGTTCCGGCGTTGCAACAAACGGGACATTGGAAATTCACCTATTTTCGACCGGGGGGCGATCCCTTTTACAACTTGGCGTTGGCGTTGGTTCCGCTCTACAACGAAAAATTAGATCGAACAGACCTCCTCATTCAAGCCAAAAAACTCGCCCCGGCGTTGCAAAATGGCGATCTCGTCCTGTCCGACGTATTAATTCAGATTCAACAATACCACTCCAATCGGCGGGTTTTACTGATTGCCGACCAGTTTGAAGAACTCTATACCCTTTGCACTGAGTTCAACACTCGCCAAGGCTTCCTCAATTGTCTCGTCGAGAGCTTTTCAGACGCGGCGAAATCTATCACCGATGTGGTTTTAATGGCGACAATGCGGGCGGATTTTCTGGGAAACGCGCTGTCTTATCGCCCCTTTGCGGATATGTTGGCGGACGATGTGAAGCTCGGGGCGATGAACCGCGACGAACTGGCTCGGGTGGTGACGGAACCGGCGCAAAAGTTGGGCGTGACGTTTGAAGAGGGATTGGTCGATCGCATTCTCAACGATGTAGAATCCGAACCGGGAAACTTACCCTTGCTGGAGTTCGCGCTGACGCAGTTGTGGAACAAGCGCACCGGAACACAACTGACTCACGACGCTTATGGGGAAATAGGTGAAGTGCAGGGCGCGTTAACCCATTATGCCGATCGATGTTTGGAGCGGGAACGGCTCAAGGGCAAACGGGAGGAAGTCCGTCGTATTTTCGTTCAGTTGGTGCGACCGGGACAAGGAGCGGAAGATACGCGGCGACTGGCGACGAAGGCGGATTTGGGTGAGGAAAACTGGCAGTTCGTCAAGCAACTGGCGGACGAGCGGTTGGTGGTGACGAGCCGCAACGCCGAGGAACAAGAGACGGTGGAAGTGGTTCACGAGGCGCTGATTCGCAGTTGGGGGGAACTGCGGCAGTGGATGGAAGCAGACCGCAGTTTTCGGGTGTGGCAAGAGCGTTTACGTTCGCTGCTGCGACAGTGGGAGGAGATCGGACGCAGTGACGATGGCTTGTTGCGGGGGGTGATGCTGGCACAGGCGGAAGAGTGGTTGGACAAACGCCGCAAGGATATCAGTCCGAGGGAACGCGGGTTTATCGAGGCCAGTGCGGAACGGCGAGCGCGAGAAGTGCGGGAACAGCAACGCCAACGCCGACTGACAATCGGCGGACTGACGGGTGCTTCGCTGCTGTTCTTCAGTTTAGCGGTGGGGGCGCTGTGGCAGTGGCGACAGACAGAACTGGCGCAAAGCGATGTGTTAACTCGGTCTGCCGAACAGCTCTTCGCGGTAGAGCAGCCCTTGGAAGCCTCCCTAGAGGGTTTACGGGCGCGGGCGATTCGGCGCAGGTTGAGGGCAAAACTCAGTGTCCGACAGGTTCGAGTGTTGTACTTGGCAGTTGCCCAGTCTCGCCAGATTAACAATCTCACCGACCACGAATCTGCGGTCAATCACGTGAGTTGGAGTCCCGACGGGACAACCCTGGCTTCGGCCAGTG
>NZ_JBNGCO010000111.1:0-15130 GCF_049974805.1 Baaleninema sp. | reverse complement strand
GTTAAAATAATCTACTCTATCAGCTTACGCATTTTCCCATGACGCCTGCAAGCGAAACCCGAAAAATTGCCGCTTTACTGAAACCGTACCTCGATCGCGATGAAACGTTTCTCGTTCAAACGACTCAAATGGGAGAGACCGAGGCGTATATCGGTTCGGTGACGTTATCATGGCTGGCCAACCGGGTAGAATTCGCATCGCAACTTCCCCTGTTTCAAGGAAAACTCGATCCCAAAACGGGAAACGTCCAACCCGACGCCGAAACAGTAGACGAGTTATACCAACGTCCCCTAGATTGGTCGAGACAAGCGCCACTGACGCGATATCTGGCGGCGCGAACCGATCGCAAATTTCCGCCGTTGCTGTTAGTGGTAAGTCCGCCGTGGGTGGACAATCCGCGATCGGTGGGTTGGGACGAACACGGACGTGCCAGACAGTCGGCGGTTGAATTCGTTCCCCTCGACAGCGATCGCCGAGTCGGACTCCTCGACCTGTCTTCTACTGTATCGGTCTTTGCCCTCGACGGCCAACATCGTCTCATGGGAGTTCGGGGATTGATGGAACTTCTCGAAACTGGAACCCTGCAACCCCTCACGAAAGCGAAGAAACCCACGGGAAAAGCCTTAACCCTTGAGGAAATCGCGCAAGCAGTCGGAAAAACCCCCAGTCAACTGCGGGAGTTAGCCGACGAAACCCTCGGTGTGGAACTGATTCCCGCCGTCGTGAAAGGCGAAACGCGGGAAGAGGCGCGGCGGCGGATTCGATCGATCTTCGTTCACGTGAACCTGATGGCGGTTAAACTCAGCAAAGGACAGGTGACGCTACTCAACGAAGATGACGGATTCGCGATTATCACCCGTCAAATTGCAGTGACTCATCCGATGCTGTGTCAAGAGGCGGAACGACTTCCTCGGGTGAACTGGGATGGCGCGTCGGTGTCGGCGAAATCCAGGGTTTTAACCACGCTTCAGGCTTTAAAAGATATGACGGTGGGGTATCTCGGCGATCGCTTTCCCCACTGGAAACCGCTAAAATCGGGGACGATTCCCCAACGTCCCACCGTTGACGAACTCGCCGACGGTTTAGCGGAGTTGATGCGGTTGTGGGATGGCTTGGCGACGCTTCCGAGTTATCGCAAGTTAGACGCGGGATTGGAAACGCCGACGTTGCGACGGTTGAGTTTTGAAGCCGATGGCGGTGAGGGAAACATCCTGTTTCGTCCCGTCGGACAAGTGGCGTTGGCGCAAGCCTTGGGAACTGCTATTTTTCGCAAACGCATTCCGCTGATAGAAGTGTTTGATAAACTGCGCCAGTTTGACGACGAAGGCGGGTTTAGTGGAATTGAGAACCCCGAATCAATTTGGTATGGGGTGTTTTACGATCCCAACAAACGCCGGATTCGCATCGCTGGAAGGGATTTAGCGGCGAAACTGTTGCTGTATCTCCTCGGTGGGATGACGGAACCGATGGATTTAGCGGAGTTGCGAATGGCGGTGGCGAAGGCGAGAACCTTTGAAAATCGCGCTGTGAGTTTTCAGGGTCGTTTTGTTAAGCCGAGAGAGGTGGGTTTACCCAGTGCGATCGCTTAACTGGGATAAGCAAAAACATCGACTTGCATGGATTTGACGGGTTTAGCTTCTCCCACAGAAACAGAGACCCAAAAACGAGCCTCTGTTTCCCAACATCCATCGTATCAACCCGCTTTCGCCACGACT
The DNA here is from genome assembly GCF_049974805.1 of Baaleninema sp. Taxonomy (NCBI): domain Bacteria; kingdom Bacillati; phylum Cyanobacteriota; class Cyanophyceae; order Oscillatoriales; family Oscillatoriaceae; genus Baaleninema; species Baaleninema sp. Next base: position 13,415 of record NZ_JBNGCO010000111.1, on the reverse strand, counting down.
CCCGACTCCGTCAACAACTCAACCGCCGTCTGATAAGGTCGATCGATCTCCGTTCCCACCTCATCTCGCTGAATCGGATTCTGTTTCACCACGAAATCCGGCGTAATCCCTAACTTATTAATATCCTTGTGGTTCGGCGTTTCGTACTTCGCCACCGTCACCGCCAAACCGGAATCGTCCGACAAATCAAACAACGACTGAATTAAGCCTTTCCCAAACGTCCGTTCGCCAACTAACTTGGCGCGGCCGTTATCCTGCAACGCACCGGCTAAAATCTCACTTGCACTCGCCGTTCCTGGGTTCACTAACACCACCAACGGCGCGTCCGTCAACGCTTCGTGTCCGGCGTCGAAACTGCCTAAAATCGATTGTCGGTTCACCGTGTAAACGATGGTGGAATCGTTCAACCACAATCGCGCCACTTCAATCCCCGCTTGCAACAAGCCACCGGGATTATTTCGCAAATCTAACACGAAAGCATCTGCACCCTCATTTTCCAAGGATTCGATCGCCTCTGCCATTTCCTCAGCAGCGTTGGCGCTAAACTGCGTCAAGCGAATATAACCGATTTGCGTATTGGGTGAATTCTCCACCGTCCGCAAATCTGCCGTCACCGGATGCAGCGCAATGCGATCGCGCACTAACACGATATCCTCGATCGCACCCCCGTCAAACCGCTTCACTTGCAACGTCACCTCGGTTCCCACGGGGCCCCGCATCCGTCCGGCGGCTTCGTCCAACGTCAAGGACTCCGTAGACGCGCCGTCGATGGCTAAAATGACATCCCCCGGTTGAATTCCCGCCAAATCCGCCGGCGCACCCGCAATCGGCGCGATCGCCTTCAACTGTTTCGTATCGGCGTCGATGGCGATTTGCAACCCCACCCCCGTCAACTCGCCAGCGGTATTCACCTGAAGGTTACGATAGCGATCGGGACGCAACAACCGCGTAAACGGATCGTCGAGTTTCGCCAACATCTCCTCGATCGTGTCGTAAGCGTCCTCGCGAGTTGACATCGGTTCGCGCAAAGCTTTTTGTCGCACTTTCCACCAATTTTCACCGTTAAACGTCTCGTCGATATAGGCGCGGTTGACCACACGCCAAACCTCCGACACTAACCGCTGTTCCTCCGTCAGTGCCAAAGCTGGCGGCGTCCATCCCAACCACCCAAACACCATCAACATCACGGGGACGAGTGCGAACCAGAACGCGCGTTTTTGCATGAGACCTAGCGAAAAAAACTTAAAGTGACAACTGTTTTTAATAAAAATTAACACAAACTCCGGATCTATATTGGCATTAGCTTAGCGTATGCCATCGAGTCCAGGCCGATCGCCCTGCCCGAAATCCTAAGCTGTGTTACATTTTTTTATAGGTTTCTGTGCCGTGGAGTACCCCATTCGCTCGATCCCCGCGATCGAGAAGTTGACTGCAACGTTGCGCGAGATCGGTCAAGTCAACCACTCCACCCCATTTCACAAACCCCCAACCGCACAACACCCGCCGCGACATTTCCTCGAGCTGTCGTGGTACACTTCACAAACCGAAACATTCCAACACACTGGCTTTATGTTCTCTAAGGAAGTCACTGAATCGAAAGCCTACAAGTGGTTTGACGAGCGTCTGGAAATTCAGGCGATCGCCGACGATATCACTGACAAATACGTTCCGCCCCACGTTAACATTTTCTACTGCTTGGGGGGAATCACCCTCGTATGCTTCCTGATCCAGTTTGCCACTGGATTTGCCATGACCTTCTACTACAAACCGACGGTCACGGAAGCATACTCCTCAATTCAATATCTGATGACCGAAGTAAACTTCGGTTGGCTCATCCGTTCCATCCATCGCTGGTCTGCCAGCATGATGGTACTGATGATGATCCTGCACGTATTCCGCGTTTACCTGACCGGCGGTTTCAAAAAACCCCGCGAACTGACCTGGGTTACGGGTGTGGTTCTGGCGGTGATTACCGTCTCCTTCGGCGTGACCGGCTACTCGCTGCCTTGGGACCAAGTGGGTTACTGGGCCGTGAAAATCGTCAGCGGCGTTCCCGAAGCGATTCCCGTCGTCGGTAGCTTCATGGTGGAAATGCTGCGGGGTGGAACCAGCGTCGGCCAATCCACGCTGACTCGTTTCTACAGCCTGCACACCTTCGTTCTGCCTTGGCTGATCGCGGTGTTCATGCTGCTGCACTTCTTGATGATTCGCAAACAAGGGATTTCCGGTCCGTTGTAAAGCCGAATCGATTCTCGAGCCTTTCGAGTTGGGATGGTTTGTTAAACTATCCCTAATCTAAGAAATCTCGATCGGAATTTTTGATAGTTTCCTTACCGCTGTCCTTGCAAAAGGAGAACACAGTTTACGATGTCCACCCTTAAAAAGCCGGATCTCAGCGATCCTAAATTGCGAGCGAAACTCGCCAAAGGCATGGGTCACAACTATTACGGCGAGCCTGCCTGGCCCAACGACCTGCTGTATGTGTTCCCCGTGGTTATCCTCGGAACCATCGCCTGTGTCGTCGGGTTAGCTGTTCTCGACCCCGCTATGGTTGGCGAACCTGCCGATCCTTTCGCGACGCCGTTGGAAATTCTGCCGGAATGGTATCTCTATCCGGTGTTCCAAATCCTTCGTATCGTTCCGAACAAACTTTTGGGGATTACCCTGCAAACGCTGGTTCCCCTCGGCTTGATGACGATTCCGTTCATCGAAAGCGTCAACAAGTTTCAAAACCCCTTCCGCCGTCCGGTAGCGACGACCGTTTTCATGTTCGGTACAGTCGTTACGCTGTGGTTGGGAATTGGTGCCACGTTCCCCCTCGAGAAATCTCTGACTTTAGGCCTGTTCTAAATCGGTCTTGAGTTCGGAAGGACTTATGGGAATTTTAACGCCTGCCCGAACTGTCGAACGGTAGAAGTGCTGTGATTACGACAGTTTGAGCGGGCGTTCGCTATTTAGATGGATTTAAAAGATTATAATTAATAATGTTAAAAAAGCTCGAAAGTCCGTAATGTTATTGTTTTAAAAAATGCTATAAATACCGTTTGAAAAGGTAATTTAAGAACCCTCAGCAATATTTTCGGCATATCTGTTGAAATTGCTATTGAGGAGTTGCGCTCTAGATACCCGGCATCTTGGAGATGCCGGGTATCTTATACAGCAATGGACTGAAATGGGATATTGCTGCCAATCATTTAATATTGCTATAGCTCGATCGCCGGCCAGTTTGGTGGGTCGATCGACCTCAACCCCACTGTCAACCCCGCTGTCAACCCCGCTGTCAACCCCAATGTAAAACCCGATGTCCAAGTCGATATCCCAATCGATATCCAAGCTGAAAGCGACGTTTTCCCAACCCTTAGATAAAGTCGCGATTTCCCTGTCCGTCGCCCTGCTAGTGTTGACGGTGTTGTTACTCCTCGGGGGAGATCGCAGCGTTCCCCGCGTCCGCGACTTTAGCTGGAACGATCGAACCGTCGGATCTGACGATCGAGCCTTTCTCCTCACCTTCACCCGCCCCATGAACCTCAACAGCGTGGAAGACAACCTGACGATCGATCCGCCGCTACCGGGAAAAATCAGTTGGGCGGGGCGACGCATGGCTTACACCCTAGAGTATCCCGCCCCTTACGGAACAGAGTACACCCTGAGACTCTCCGGCGCCCGCGATCGCTTCACCGAAGCCGACGACACCGAACATTTCCTCGATCCCTTTGAAGGTATTTTCCAAAGTCGCGATCGCGCCTTCGTTTACCTGGGTTCGGAAGAATCCGAACGAGGACAACTGATTCTCTACAACTTCACCCGGGACGAGAAAATCGTCCTGACACCTGCGGATTTGACAGTGATGGAGTTTCAAGTTTACCCCGAGGGCGATCGCGTCTTGTTTTCGGCCATCGATCGAAGCCGTCGCGACGCCGGACTCACCGACGCCCAACTCTTCACCGTCACCACCGGACTCAACTTCGCCAAAGGGAACAACCCCGACTCTGCTGGGAAGATCGATCGAATCCTCGACAACCAAACCTATCAAAACCTGCAATTCGCCCTGTCTCCCGACGGAAGTACCATTGTCGTCCAACGGGCGAACCGCCAAAACCCCGGCGCCGACTTCGGACTCTGGGTAATTCGCGACGGACAAGCCCCCAAAAAATTCGAGGCCTTACCCGGCGGCGAATTCGTCATCGCCCCCAACAGCCAAGAACTGGCCATCGCCCAAGGACAAGGAATCGCCCTGCTGTCTTTAGCCAAAGGCGACGAAGGAAAAGAGCCGTTAGAATTTTTTCCCCAATACGGGCGCATCATGGGCTTTACCAACGACGGAGGCGCCGCCGTCATGGTGAAATTTAACACCGACTACACCCGATCGCTGTTTTTAGTCCCCAGCAGCGGCGAACCCCAAGAACTCCTCAAAACCACCGGATCGATCCTTCAGGCGCAGTTCGATCCCAGCGGGCGCTATTTATACTGTCTGCTAACCGAACTCATCGAAGCCGAAGAATACATCGAAATCCCCTATATTTTGGTACTCGACCTGGAAAACGAAATCTCTCGCGAACTCTTGCGCTTCGAGACGAGTCCTCTGGACTTACATATGAGTTTATCCCCAGACGGTCAAGCAATTCTGTTCGATCGACTCCTCACCGACACCGACACCGCCCGCCCTAACGTTCCCCTCACCGATTCCGGAGACGCCATCGAATCTAGTCAGTTATGGGCGTTGTTTCCCCTCGTTACCGCAGAGGGCGAACTCGCCGAGCAACCGCAACCCGAACGGCTCCCCCTCGACGGATTTCGCCCCCGTTGGCTGCCTTAGAACGGGGCCACCCTTGCCTCGAATCCATCGAATGGGCTGACCCACTTCACAAAAATTTTCAATTCTCCAAACCGGTGGATTTGATATCGATCTGATAGGATTTTTGATGGGACATTCTTCGTAAGTTAGAAACATCAAAAAAACTTCATCAATATTCCCAAAACTTAATAGAATTTCTCATATAAATCGAACCCAAACCCGACATAACGCGATCGCGATCGCATAAATTCAGCGATCGCGATCGCCTCTTAAAAAATCCCTAATCACCCGAAATGAAAAGGAGATTGACGATACTGTAATCGTGAAGCTCAGGACTCTTCATTATGTTGTCTCCCATTTCCCCGATCCCCGGTGCGATTTCCGAAATCATGGCATCCGTTGCCCGAAACGGACATTTAACCCTAGCCGATCGATATGGATTACTGGCGGCGACCCTAGACGAATCCACGAACGACATCGAACGGTTGGCCATCGATCGTCTCCTACGAGCCGTCGCTCGAGGAAAAATTAAAGTCGTCAATCGGATTTCGGCACTGTATTTCTAGCTTAAATCTTAAAAAATCAGCGTATTTAGCTATTGAAAAAGATACGCTCGATCGAGGTTTTGAAGTCAGTCCCTATCGCCGAATGCCATGAGGTACGAGCCATGCACGAGATCGATCCGTTTCATCCTGCATCGCGATTGCTCAGAGCGACGCTCCTGACCTTGGCGTTGGCTATCCTGTTTCATCTCCTCGACCCTTCCATACCCACCTCGCCAACCCAACAGCCTGCGTCGCTATTTCAACCCCAGACTCAAAAAACCGACTATCTTGAAGCCTCTGGCTTTTGGATGTTCGAGATCGGGTCGATACGCAGTTTCTGAACCGTTACAGAAATCAGATGTACCCTTCCCGCCGAGAGTGCTAAATTAACAAGGCAGAGCCATCAATTAGAATTTCGGTCAATCCGTTTAACAAAAATGATGCAACTGCCATTCGATCGACGCACTCCTCTGACCCTTCTCGCCACCAGTCTCGTCCTAGCCGGGTGCGCCAGCACCGCACCCACCACCGAATCAACAGCGACAGACAGCACCACAGACAGCCCCACAGACACCGCCAGCAACGAACCGGGAACCCTCGCCGTTCGAGCCAACGGCGAAGACTTCGTGCGTCAAGGATTCACCACCAAAGACGGGTGGAGAGTTGAATTCGAGAATCTCTACGCCCATGTGAGCGACGTCACCGCCTATCAAACCGATCCCCCCTACGACGCCTTTTCCGGCGGCGAACCCGACGCCAAAGAAAGCGTGGTTCTCGTAGACTCGCAAACCGTCGATCTCGCCGCTGGAGACGAAACCGCCGAACCGATTCTCCTGAGCGAAGTCGAAGCCCCAGCCGGACAGTACAACGCCCTCTCGTGGAAGATGACCCCCGCCAGCGAAGGACCGGCGGAAGGATACAGCCTCGTCCTCGACGGAACCGCTGAAAAAGACGGCGAAACCGTCGATTTCATCTTGAAACTGGACGAACCCCTGGCGTTTACCTGTGGAGAGTTTGTCGGCGACGAACGGAAAGGAATTCTGTCCTCTGGGGGAAATGCCGATCTCGAAGCGACGTTTCACTTCGATCACCTCTTCGGCGACGGAGACGCCCCCGCCGACGATGAAATCAACACCGGGGCTTTGGGATTCGAGCCGATCGCAGAGTTAGCCGAAAACGGAACCGTCGAAGTCGATCTCGAAACCCTCTCAGAGCGGCTGTCTCCCGAAGAATACGAAACCCTGAAAAACCTGTTACCGAGTTTGGGTCACGTGGGCGAAGGTCACTGTCACGAATCGATGATGGCCCATCAAGACTAGTAGACAATCGATCGATCTCAAATGTGGAAACCTTAAGTTTGGCACCGCGTTTAGGTAGAGGATTGATGCGAATCCTTCGATTTGACAAACCGTTGATCGAAGGATTATAATTATAAGTTTTTGCTTTAATAATTTTTTACACGAAATTCCCAGCTTAAAAATTGGTAAAAAAATATTAAAAAAAGTAGCGATATGACAACAACCACGAAGGTTTTTAAGATAGCGTCATTTTTGTAAAAAACGCCAAAAAACGCTCAAAAAAAAATCAGTTTCGGGAACATTCAGCCCTCCGATGCCATCTAGCTACAAAGATGGGACGAAGATCGATCGCGCATGCAAGCGATCGCCAGATCGGGGTGTGTAACCGTCCCCAACCAACGAATTTGTCATTCGATCGAAGCAATTCTACGGAGGAACCGAGGCATGGACGACGATTTAACCATGGACGTGATGGACAACGTCGATACGGGTGTCACCGACGATACAGACAATACAGACGTTACCGCCACTGACGATCCCGGAAGCGGCGACGTCACCGTCGACGACGATACCGTCGACGATGCGACTCCCCCATTAGACGACACCGACGACACACCAATGGACGACGCCGACGACACAGGCGTCAACGACGACGATACAGCCGGACCGTCTAGCATCTCCTTTAACATTGCCAGCTTCACAGGAGACGACGCCACCGCCAGCATCACCCTCGAAGAAACCGCAGAAGGCATTCAAGTCAGCGTTTCCGGAGTCGAACCCATCGGCGATATCAGCGGCGTCTTCTTCAACCTGGCCAACGACGACCTCTTAGGAACCTTAAGCGTCAGCGGTGACGAAATCACCAACTCTAACTTCGCCGGAAACGTCAGCGGCGTCGGCGACGCCACCATCGAACCGGCCGCCTTCGACGCCGGCGTATCCGTCGGCACCGCAGGCATCGGCAGCGACGACATCCAAACCACCAGTTTCCTCATCTCCAGCGATTCAGGAGAACTGACCCTCGACGACCTTCTCGGTCAAGAATTCGGCGTCCGTCTCACCAGCGTCGGCGATAGCCGAAACGGTAGCAGCAAGCTTTCCGGTCTCGTCCCCGAAAGTCTTCCCGACGACATGACCGACGACGACACCACCGACGAAGGTGGCGACGACATAGCCGACGACGACATGACTGGCGGAGAAGGAGAAGACGACATGACCGACGACGGCGGCGACGATGCCTCCGATGGCGGCGACGGCGTCTTCATCGGTACCTCCTTCGGTCAGTTTTCCGGCCCCGTCGAAGAAAACCCCGATGCCGTCTACGAACTCAGCGACGATAACGGCGGCAACGAAAACCGCTTCGAGTGGGGAGAAGCCGTCAGCGACAGCTTCTCGAATATCGTCCAGTTTGACGGTAGCGACTTCGGAACCCAAGCCGGAGAACAGTTCAAAATCGGTCAACTGTTCTATCGCAACGGTACGACCAACAGCAACTTCAACGGCGATTTCGGCTTTAGCCTCAATGTCGATATCGACAATCTCGAAGAGGATCCCGAATCCTTCGACTTCTTCTTCAACATCCTCAATACTCCGAACACCACCGGAGATGCAGTCGAAGACGGCGATCGATTGCGTTTTGCCACCAGCGGTTTAAGTCCCCAAAGCTTTGAATACGAAGGGGGAACCTACACCCTCGAACTCGACGGGTTCTCCGTCGACGGTGGCGACAGCATCGAAAGCGGGTTCGACGCCCCCGAAGAAAGCTTCCAAATCGCCAACCTCTACGGCAAAATCACCCAACTGTCCGAAGGAAGCGAGGGCGCTTTCGATCCCCTTCCTGGCGATGAAGTGGGCGAAATTGCCCAAGGCGGCGGCGTTTTCGTCGGCGGCGACGGAACGGGTAACGGTGCCGTGGCCGGTTCGGTGTTAGTCCAAACCCAAGCCAAACTGAGCGTGTTCTGGGGGATCGGCACCTCTGCCGAAATCAAATTCGGCAACGGCGAGTTTGTCGAACTGCCCGCCGAAGGCGGCGAAACCGACCTCGACGATATCGGGGAAAACGTGGTTTCCGGTAGCGATAACGACGACAGCGTTTCCGGTACCGACGATAACGACGTGGTGGCCTGCAACGGTGGTGACGACGAAGTCAACGGCGAAGGCGGCAACGATGTGTTGGCTTCCGGTGACGGAAAAGACAAGGTGATGGGCGGCGACGACAGCGACATCATCAACGGGAACACCGAAGACGACGAACTCATGGGTGGCAACGATGACGATGTCATTTACGGCGGTCAAGGTAACGACAAACTCATGGGCGAGGACGGAAACGACGTTCTCATCGGCGACATGGGTTCCGACCAACTCATGGGCGGCGATGGCGACGATAACTTCGTCCTGCGTGCTGAGACTTCCCTCGAAACCACGTCCGCCCAAGAAGCTGACTGGATTCTCGACTTCCAAGCCGGCGATCGAATCGGCATTACCCAGTCGTTTAGTTCCAGCGTCGAGTTAATCGTCGAAGACGTGAACGCCGACGGCGTGGACGATATCGCCCTGCGCGTCGAAAGTAGCTTCTACGTCGGTGCTGTCTTGGGGATGGGCAGCGAGGACATGGAATCCGTACAGCAAGCCCTGTTTGACGTTTCCGATTCCGACTATCTCCTCGGCATCGACTAACCCTCGAACCCTGTCGTTAAATGCAACGACAGCCTGAATTTTGCGGCCCCTTGCGACACAATAAAAGCAAGGGGTCGCTTTTTTGTTCGCTTTCCCCACTTAAAGAAAGACGGAAATTTCCGATTCATCCGAAAAAGGCGATCTACGATAACTGAATTGCATCGCCGCCATCGACAAGGAGGACATATCCATGCGCTGGCCGCCAATCACCGCCCTGTTGGGGCTAACCCTCTTCGGCGCCGTCGAACCTGCCCTCGCCCACGGTGCCAACATCGTCTATCGCAGCCAAAGGGCGATCGAACTCCAAGCCACCTACGACTCTGGCGAACCCATGGCCGAGGCACAAGTGACGGTTTACGCCCCCGACAACCCCAGCCTTGCCTGGAAAACCGGCACCACCGACGACAGGGGCGAGTTTGTTTTCGTTCCTGAGGAAGACCAAACCGGACGTTGGACGGTAAGCGTTCGTCAAGCCGGCCACGGCGACATCGTTCACATAAACCTCGACAATACCGAAGCAACCGAAACCGCCGCCGAGACTGACAACAATACCGCTTGGGTGGCCGAGGCCGGCGAAACCACCCTTTCTCAGCGTATTGTCACCGTCGCCGCCGTTATTTGGGGCTGTATCGGCACTGCCCTGTACTTCAGTCGCCATAAATCATAACTTGTTCTCAAAGGTCGTTTATGCATATTGCCGACGGGTTTCTTCCAGCCAAAGTCTGTTTGACCGGATACGCTATCACGGGAGCAGCGACCTGGTTCTCTCTCCGTCAAATTCGCCGCGATCCCGACCCCCAAGCCAATATTCCCAAAGCGTCGTTACTAACCGCCGCGTTTTTCGTGGGGTCGCTCATTCACATTCCCGTTCCGCCGGCCAGCGTTCACCTGATTCTCAACGGCTTGCTGGGGGCAGTGTTGGGATACTACGCCTTTCCCGCCATTCTCGTGGGGTTGTTTTTCCAAGCGGTGATGTTCCAACATGGGGGGATGAGCGTTTTGGGGGTCAACGCGGCCATGATGGGAATCCCCGCTCTCTTGTCAGCTTACGTTTTCCAGTTTCGCCACAATTTTGGCAGCGACAACCGAACGACGTTGAGCGTGTTGGGATTTCTCGCCGGCGCGTTAGGAGTGGGATTGTCGGGATTAATCTTTTTCGCCATTGTCGTTACGAACGTTCCCAGCAACCTCAACGCCGAAGCCGAACGTTCCGCCGTCTGGTTGTTAACCCTCTCTCAAATTCCTCTGGTGGTCATCGAAGGCCTGTTTACCTCTATGCTCGTCCTGTTCCTGCAACAGGTCAAACCGAAACTTTTACAGTGAACAGCGAACAGTTTCCGTTCTCCCCATCTCCCCATCTCCCCATCTCCCTATCTAAACTGAAATGCGTCACGGCTTAGATGAGTACGCTCGATTAGATTCGCCTTTACACCGTTGGGAACCGCGATGTAAATTCGTGGGATTGATGGCGTTGATTTTTGCGTTTTCTTTTATTGAAGATTTGCGCTTGTTGCCGCTGATGGTGGCGATTACAGCATTGTTGTACAAGTTATCTAGCTTGCCAACGGCCTATTGGCGCGATCGACTGCACTATCCTGGGTATTTTTTGCTGGGGATGGTGGTGGTATTGCCCTTTGTGTCGGGGGAAACGGTGCTGTTCCAAATCGGGGCGTTGGCGGTACGCTGGGAAGGACTCCTTGATGTGGTCAAGATTGCCACGCGGTTCGTTTGTATCGTGACGGTGAGTCTGGTTTTGTTTGGGACGAGTCCCATTGCGACGACGCTGCGGGCGATGCGATCGCTCGGCGTGCCGTCGTTGATTACGGATATGATGCTATTGTTTTATCGCTATTTGTACGAAACCCTCGATCGCTTCAGGCAGGTGCAAACGGCCATGCGGTTGCGAGGCTTCGATACGACACGGCTGAGTTGGCGCACTCTCAAGGTTCTGGCGTCCCTCGCCGGAACGCTTCTCGTCACCAGTTACGAGCAGTCGGAACAGGTTTATCGAGCCATGCGTCTGAGGGGATACGGTCAGTCTGCGGCTCGAGTTTCTGAGATTCCCGTTCGTCCCGTCGATGCGATCGCCCTGGGGAGCTTGTTGGTTTTTTCTTTGGGATTAGTGGTTTTACAAGGTTTTGGAATCAGTATTTTTTTGAGTTTTTGATTACCACATAAAAACCCATAAGTCAATATAAATTTGCAAAAATTAAACCCTCTGTATTCTCTGTGGTATTTTAAATTAAAAGCCGAAGCTAAAAATCAAAATTCCAAGTCGTAATTTTAGCGCAAAATCCAACCGTAAAAGCGGAGCTAACTAAACCTTTAAAATCACCAAAGCAGCAATTTCTAATGAGTCGAGAATATTACGATCGAATTAACCACCAACTCCTCGATACCTTACCGCCCAACGCCGGACGAGTTGTCGAAATTGGCTGCGGAACGGGCGCTCTCGGTCACGCTTACAAACAGAAATTTCCCAACACGGAATATATCGGCATCGAACTCGAAGCGGAGGTGGCTGAAATTGCCCAAACCCGGCTCGATCGCGCCATCGCGGCCAACGTGGAAAACCTCGACGATCCCCAACTGCAATTTCCCCCCGAAAGCGTCGATTGTCTAGTCTACGGCGACGTTCTCGAGCATTTAGTCGATCCTTGGCGGGTGTTGAAGCATCAAGTGAAATGGCTCAAACCCGGCGGATGGGTGGTTTCTTCCATTCCCAACGTTCAAAACTGGACGATTTTAAGAGATTTATTTCGAGGACAATGGGAATATCAAGAGGAAGGATTGCTCGATCGCACCCATTTACGCTTTTTTACCCTAGAAACCGCCCAAGTCATGTTTGCCGAAGCGGGATTGCAAATGCAACAAGTCGGGCGCACCATTTCTCACGATCCTCGGGCATTCGAGGAACTCTATCCCCACCTGGAAATGGTGGCAAAAAACCTCAACCAACCCCTCGATCGCTTCAAACTGTTGGTGGAAACCCATCAATTCGTTTTCGCCGCCACCAAACCCCAGCGGCGTTTGTTAATTCAAACCTTAATGATGGCGCCCTTGGCGTGCGATCGAATTCGGGTTCTCGAACCGGACGAATTTAGCAACCGCATCCCCGGCGTGCGTGCAGTGTCGTCTGTGAAAAACGCCGCCCTCAACATCGCCGAACCCTCCGAAGAAAAAGTCTTCGTATGGCAACGGGCGTTATTAGATCCCAAAGTCGCCGTAAAACAACAGAAAAACCTACTCGATCGCGGCTATCTCATCGTCGCCGAAATCGACGACGATCCCATGCGCTGGCCGCAATTCCAGCAAACCGACTTTTTCAGCTATCGTAGCTGTCACTGCGTCCAAACCTCCACCGAACCCCTGGCGGAGTTTTTACGACAATTTAACCCCTACGTCAAAGTCTTTCCCAACCACTTAGCCAAACTGCCCCCGGCTCGATTACAAGGCGATTACGAGGCGACGACAGTATTTTTCGGGGCGTTAAACCGCGAAGAGGATTGGAAACCGTTAATCGGTTCGATAAATCGGGTCTTGAGCGAATTTGGCGATGGCGTCCTCGTCAAAGTCCTCCACGATCGCGCCTTTTTTGACGCCCTCAACACCCCGAAAAAAGCCTTCTCGCCCTTTTGCCCTTACGAAACTTACCAACAAGTCTTGCGCTCCTCTACCGTCGCCTTACTGCCTCTCGAACCAACGCGGTTCAACCAGATGAAATCCGATTTGAAATTCGTCGAATGCGGCGGTCAGGGATTAGCCGTATTAGCCAGTCCGACAGTGTACGAACGGAGTATCGTCGAGGGCGAAACCGGGTTGATTTACCGTTCCGTTGAAGATTTCGAGGTGAAATTCAGAGAACTCCTGGCCAGCGCAGAGTTACGACGAAAACTGGGAACCCACGCCTATCGCTGGGTGGCCGAACATCGCCTTCTCGAACAACACGCCGGCGATCGCGCCGCTTGGTATATCCAAATGCGCGATCGTCTCCCCGAACTGAACGCCGCCCTCCGTCAGCGAGTTCCCGAGTTGTTCGATTGAGAGTTGACATCCTCACCGCCGAAGGAAGGACGGTGATTCCCAAACCTCGCGATTTGG
>NZ_JBNGCO010000110.1:0-15354 GCF_049974805.1 Baaleninema sp. | reverse complement strand
GATCTTGAGTTTCACTTCTATGAATTGCCACAATTGACTTAGGATTGCTATATTTGATTTTGGCAAATTGCTGGATGGGGTACCCGCTTAGATGCCCTGGGGTATTTATCGCGAATTATTTCGGTTTTTTATCGATTGTTGAATGTTATGATTTGAGGGAAAATTATGGGAATTTTAAAATCTAAATTCCGTTTTTAATCTCGCCTTTTGTAAAGCAATAAAAGACCTTTTAAAAAACAATAAACTCCCTGTTTTGTTGTCGATATTTTTAACATTAAAAAGATAGCAATAATCTGAATCTTTAGAGGCATTCATAGAGTGAGAACCGCTCTCGCTTGCCCAAAAAGTATAAAAAATTGGAGCGCGATCGCCCACTTTTCAGGAATTTCTCGACAAATTTTGTATCTTAAAGAGAGTGCGATCGAAGTGCGATCGCATGGCCCCATCGACCGTTTCGCGAAGTGTCGTGCGAAACTTTCGCGAAATCGGCTCGTCTATCGAACCCAACCGAAACGCCCGATCGCTACCCTCAACCTCGAGGTCGTTTGCAACTTACCGTTATTCCTCACAACCCATGAACCACACTGTCAAACTCCTAGGAATTAGTACGATCGCCCTGTTTCTGCTGTCCGCCGTTCCGCTGCGTACCCTAGCTCGTCCCGCGTCCCGCCTCGCTTCCCTCAAGCAAGTTCAAAGCCTCGACACGCAGACGTTATTCGCGCAAGTCGTAGAAATGCCCTTGTTTGCGGGAATTAATATTTCGCCTCAACAAGAAGCGATGTTACGTCCGATCCTCGAACAAACCCGGGCCCGCATGGATCGCATTCTCAGCCTGGAACAACAAAACCGCTTCCACCGCATGATGATGGACGGACAACCCCTCGATCGCGCGGTTGAAGCGATGGAACTCACCGAGGAACAGAAAACTCAACTCGATCGCGTCTTGCAAATGACGGGATTACAAGTCGCCCCCATTTTCACCCCAGAACAGCGAGAGCGACTCGAAGCCAATATCGAAGCTGCCCAACTTTGAGCCAAACCGCCGGAAATCGAGACGGCGAAATCGAGAATTTCCGGTCACCCCATCCGGTCTAAAAAACCTATCAAATCATACTCTGTAACGTCAGGGCGGCTTGGTTGAGATCCTGGCTGCCGAGGCGGGTTTGGCTAATGCCGCTGGCGGTTTCGCTGACGCCGCGATCGAGGGCGTTCATGGCTTCCACCAGTTGCTCGATGGCGCGGGCCTGTTGGTTGGCGGTGGCGGCGATTTGTTGGAAACCCACGACGATTTCTCGAATCGCCTCTTTGACGCCGATAAATTTATCGGCGGTGGTGTTGGCGACAGTCATCGTATTCGCCACGGTTTTAGTTCCGTCTTCGGTAGCCATAACCGTCGTATCAATGGCTGATTGAATCGTCGAAACGAGATTGTCAATTTTTTGCGCCGAACTGCGACTTTGGTCGGCGAGTTTACGAATTTCGCTGGCGACGACGGCGAAACCTTTACCGTATTCTCCAGCCCGCACCGCTTCCACGGAGGCGTTCAGCGCCAGCATATTGGTTTGGTTGGCTAAATCGCTGACGAGGGTGGAAATCGTACCGATTTGACGGGTGAACTCGCTCAGTTGCGAAATTTGTCCGGCGATGGTTTCCACTTTGTTCTGTAAGTCTTGCATCCCCGCCAAGGTTTGTTCCACCGACAGCGTACCGTCTTCAGCCAGTCTTAACACCTGTTGCGCTTGACGTTCGGCAGCTTCGGCGCGTTCAGCAGACCGTTGGGAGGAGGCGTTGAGTTCGTCCGCCGTGGTGGTGGACTCGTTGACAGAAGCGGCTTGCTGGTTGAGGGTGCGCTCTTGCTGTTCGACGGTGGCGGCCATTTGGCTAGAGGCGCTAACGATGGTTTGTACCACGGAGGTAATGCGCTGAATCATCGGTTCGGTGATGAAGAGACTGACCACCACGGCGATAACGGCGACGCTGACGAGGGTGGCTAGGGTGCCGAAGCCGATGGTTTGTAGGAGTTGGTTGGAAGCGGCAAAGGCCAGGTCGGGATCGGTATCGATGATAACACTCCAGTTGAGGGCGGTCGTTCGATCGGAGTCCCGCAGCGGCACCACTGACATGACCCGTTGCCTGTTGCCTTCTAGGTTGTCCACCACACCGAATTGCACTTGCTCGCTGTCGTAGGCTTCTTGGACAAGGGGAAAGGTTTGAAAAACGTCTTTTCCGGGGGCCTGGCTGTTGATGTTAATAAACGATTGTCCGGAACTGTCGACGATGTGAACGTGCTTGCGGTCGGTTTTTTCGGGGATCTCAACTAAGTCGATGAGTTGGCTGACGGGGAGTCTGGCTCTTAAAAGACCCTGAAATTGCCCCGTGGTATTTTCGCGAAGGGGTGCGGTGATATAAAGGGACAGTTCCCCGGTGGCTGGAGAGATTTCCGGTTGGCTGATAACGGGACGATTGCTTTGTAGAGCTGCTTGGAAGTAGGGTCGATCGATATGTTGGGTACTGACCTGTCCGTCTGATTTTAAGAGAACGCTACCGTTGGCATCGAAAACGGCTAAACTATCGTAAATTTGATAGGCGTTTACGGCTGTATTGAGTAGGGATTCTTTGGCGGGTTTGTCAAGGATTTCTGAGACGCGATTGTCGGAAAATGTCGGCAGGTTGGAAATTGCCCAAATATCTCCATACCGCTCTAACATAAAATCCTCGAGGCGTTCGGCGATTTGCCTCGTTTGCTCGTTCTGGGTTTGCAAGACTTTTTGGCGCAAATTTTGGTTGGTGGTGAAGTATGACAAACCCCCCACGATGAGGACGGGAATCGTCCCGATTGCGACGGCGATGGCGGCAGCTTTTACGCGCAATCCTTTTGATTTTTGCTGCGATTTCATGCTTGGATTTAACATTAATAGACTCGGTTTAATTGTTTTAAGTTGGTATATTTAGAGATGCCTGTTCCCTAAAAAGTAAAATCGACCTTGGCTCACAGGAGACGGCTGCGTTCGACTCGATATAGAACAAGCAAATAACAATTCTATTTTATCACCGATCAAAACGAATCACAAGGGTATTTAGGGGATTCTGGAGGACATGGCAAGGATTTTATTCTATGTCTAAATCAACCAAAAATCTCGCGCGATCGCCTTTTTTTTACAAAACATAAAGCTCGATTGATGAGGGAACTGCTGTGAGTTCGAGTCCGTAAATTGGGTAAAATAAGAAGATATATCTTCGCAGCGAAGTGCGCGATCTTCCCTCGCCGCCATTGGGAAACTCATGACTGTTCGGATTTTCGGGATTCGCCATCACGGGCCGGGTTCGGCTCGCAGTGTCTTACAAGCCTTCAACAGTTGGCAACCGGACGCCATTCTCATCGAAGGACCGCCGGAAGCCGAAGCGATTCTCTCTCTGGCGGCGCGTCCGGAAATGGTGCCGCCCGTGGCCTTATTGCTTTACGTTCGCGATCGACCCCAACAGGCAGTTTACTACCCCTTTGCCGTCTATTCCCCCGAGTGGCAAAGTCTCCTTTACGGCTTAACCCATAACCTCTCCGTGCAGTGGATGGACTTACCGCAGCGGCATCGCTTCGCCCTGCGGGAACTGCCCCCCCGCGAGGTTCCCGAAGAAGTCACAGTGGTACGCCGCGACCCCCTCGGACAACTGGCCCGGGCCGCCGGGTACGAAGACGGCGAAAGTTGGTGGGAGTCCATCGTGGAACGGCGTCGCGACGCCACGGATTTGTTCGAGGGCATTCTCGAAGCGATGACGGCGTTGCGGGAACAGGTGGATTGGCTCGAAGATGTCGAAGCGATGCGGGAAGCCTATATGCGGAAGAGGATTCGCCAAGCCCAGAAAGCGGGGTTCGATCGCATCGCCGTCGTCTGTGGGGCTTGGCACGCCCCCGCTTTGGCGGAAATGCCTCCGGCCAAGGTGGATAACGCCCTCCTCAAAGGCTTGCCGAAAACCGCTGTCTGCGCGACGTGGGTGCCTTGGACGGACGATCGACTCTGCGATCGCGGCGGGTACGGGGCTGGCGTCGCCTCCCCCGGTTGGTATCGCCACCTCTGGGACGTGGGAAATTTACCGATTTCGGAAGTGGCTCTGCGCTGGATGACGCGGGTGGCGGGGTTTCTGCGCGGTCAGGGGTTAGATGCTTCCTCGGCGGAGGTTATTGAGGCGGTGCGTCTGGCGGAAACTCTGGCGGCGTTGCGCGATCGCCCGATTCCGGGATTAGCCGATCTCAACGACGCCACGGTGGCGGTGATGGGTAACGGTTCGGATTTGCCAATGCGCTTGGTGTGGGAACAGTTAATCGTGGGCGATCGCATCGGAGAAGTGCCGCCAGAGGCTCCCACAACGCCGCTACAACAGGATTTGCGACAGTTACAAAAACAATTGCGCTTGAAACCGCAGGCGACGCCGAAAAGCCTCACCTTGGATTTGCGAAAACCCCTGGATTTAGAGCGATCGCACTTCCTACACCGCCTGAACCTCCTGGGGATTCCCTGGGGAAAACCCCAGCAGGCTGACGGTTTGGGAACTTTTAAAGAATCCTGGGAGTTGCGGTGGCGTCCGGAGTTGGAAATCGCCCTGGTGGAAGCCTCGGTGTGGGGCAATACCGTAGAAGACGCCGCCGCCGACTGTAGCCGCCACCGAGGAGAAACCGCCGAGACCTTGCCCCAGTTAACGGAACTGCTCGATGAGGTGTTGTGGGCGGCTTTGCCCCAGGCGGTACTAACGTTACTCGATCGCGTGGAAGCGGTGTCGGCGGCGACGCAAGATGTCGGCCATTTTCTGGAGTCGCTCCCGCCGTTGGCGCGAATTCGCCGTTACGGAAACGTGCGCCAAACGGATACGACGACGGTCCAGCGGGTGTTAGATCGGTTGGTGGTGCGCTGTTGCGTGGAGTTACCGGGGGCTTGTGTGAGGCTCGAAGAGGAAGCGGCGCGATTGCGCTTTCAGCAAATTTTGGCGGCTAACGGTGCCATCGCCCTGCTGCAACAGCAGGACTATCGCCAGCAGTGGCGAGATGCCTTGCAAACCCTTCTCGAGCGAGATCGATCGCCCGGATTGCTGCGGGGCGGAACCTGTCGTCTGTTGTTCGATGGCGGCGCCATCGATGCCGACGCCACCTCCCGCTACATGAGTTTAGCCCTTTCCCAAGCCAACGACCCCACCCAAGCAGCGGGCTGGGTAGAAGGGTTTTTGCAAGGAAGTGGTTTGCTGTTGTTGCACGACGATCGCTTGTTTGGGATTCTCGATCGATGGTTGCGATCGATTCCCGAAACGGCTTTCGTCGCCGTCTTACCCCTACTGCGGCGCACCTTTGCCACCTTTACCCCCGCCGAACGCCGCCAATTGGGACAGAACCTCTGGGGGAACGGCAAGGATTCCCTCGAATCGAGAATCGAGATCGAGGTCGATCGAGCCGATCTCGTCCTGAACGGTTTGGAAACACTACTCGGTTAAAGGATCGATCGAAAAATCACTCCATAACTATACTCAAGATAGCGTGGGGGGAGTTTCAGTAAAATTCCTGAGAAGTTCGATCGTCCCTGATTTTTTATCGTCACAAACATCTAATTAAAAACACTGAATACCCAAAAACAAATCCGAGTTTACCCGAACTTTATAAAAAGTTTTATCAACACTTTAATTTAAATTTATCCAAAAGCAAATTAAGGGTGTTAACGTCATAAATAGGAGGTTTATGTAGCTGAGCCGTACCCGGAGAATTCTCTCTCTATGGAAGTTCAGCCAACCGACGCCGAGGTCGGGGTGCATTGAAAACAACAGATCTAGTTCTGTCGCAACGAATAAAACTTCGCTTCAGACTCGAACGCGAAATCGGGGTGCGACACATCAGCAAATCTCGGTTGTCAGGTCAGACCAAAACTCGCTTGAATTACGAGAACCGATCCTATGAAACTCACAACACTGACATCGATTTCTGCCACGGCTGTCGCCAGTCTCCTAGTTGCGACAGTTCCAGCCCACGGATTTGAAATCAAATCTAGAGACGAAGCACCAGACGATTTTCAAAGCATACTTCCCGAACTTTCCGATTTCGTCGGGAAGGAAGCCAGAGATCTCGATCTTGCCACCATTGGCGCTCACCGAGTCGATTTATCAGCCTTCGAGCTGAAATACGACCATAACGTGAAAGCCTATTTCATCGGCGAAACCGCTGGAACCTACCGCAACCAACTCGACTTCCGGGCTTGGATGGGCGATACCATCGTTCAAGAACAAACGAAAATCTTCGGCGATACCTCTTGCAGTCCCAGCGAACAATCCAGCCTCGACGGATTCAGCGACTTTTGCGCCAACCCCGAAACCGCCTTAGACGGAAGTTCAGTTCAAGAGAGCCCCCTCAACGTGGGCGATTTCGTCGAATTAGGAGACTTTCAAGCCGGAACGGTTCTCGATTTCCTCCTCGTGGCCGACGGACGCAACGGCGGAATTACCAAATCCGTAGACGGACAGAGCGTCGATGCGATGTACAGTGTCGATACTGCCTCCAACCCCGACGGAAAACAGCACGCGATGGGATATTTCTATAAAGATTTCCTCATCGTCGGTTACGAAGACCTCTGGGGAGGTGGCGATGCTGACTTCAACGATGTGGTGTTTGCCATCGACTTCGGTGCCGCCAACAACCGCGAAATCGGTAACGCTTCAGTTCCCGAACCCTCTACAATTTTGGGACTTTCTGCGATCGCCGGTGCCTTGGCGTTGCGCCGCCGTCGCGATCGCGCCTAAACCCGGTTTTTCCAAAAACAAGCTTAGTCGGTGAAAAGCAATCCCCTGGGTCTTTTGAGGACACCAGGGGATTTTTTGGGATTTTTGGGATTTTTGGGATTTTTGGGATTCGCCTTAACGACCCTGACGGGGAAACAATCGTTCGAGACTTTCCTGTAACTGTCGGTGGGGGTAAATACTCGGCTTGCGACTCCAGACGAATTCCACCGTTTCAACGTAAGTCCACTCGGGATTTTTGGCGAAGCAATAGGCCACCATCACCGACCCGCTGCGGCCGATTCCCGCACGACAGTTGATTAAGATTTTACGCCGTCCTTCTGCGAGGCGATCGTCAATCCAGCGGACGGCTTTTTCGAGGAGTTCCTCCTCGATGGGGTTTTGGGCGCCGTCGGGGGTACCGAGTTGGCAATAGGCGATGTCGGCGTCCGGGGGATAAGTCAGCGTCAGTTCTTCGGCCATGTTCAACACCGCATCGACCCCCAGTTTTTCCGCTTGGGAGGCGGCGATGTAATTCCCGATATAGAGACGGGGCAATACGGCGACGCAACTCGGACCTTGAGTCCAAGGCATGGCTTCGGACGGGGCTTTAATATGAAGCGTTCCGTTGTGTTGGGGATGTCCCAACCACTGCCAGGGACGGTTTTCGCCTTCGACTCGCAGGCGATAGGTGTATTCGTATTTGCCTTGACTGGTGGGGAAAAAGCCCCCTTCAAACCAGTGTACGTCGTCGAGGCTGGTTTGATAGGGCAGGTCGATCGCGTGCCAGTTGCCGTCGCTGTTGTATTTGCTGTGTGCGTTCGTCCACAGTTGCACTTGCAGGGTTTCGGCGGGGTGAGGACTGCGGAGTTTTAGGGTGACGCCGAAGTTTTCTAACATATACCGCGTCAGGCGATCGTTGAGGGGCGGATGGAGTTCGACGATTTCCGCGAAGGTGAAGCGGGAGGTTTCAGACATGGCGATCGATCGAGCGTGTTTCGTTTCTCTAGGTTAGCAAACGGAGCGATATCTCCTGTCTCAATCCTCGATTATTCAGGGATCGATCGCCCAAACGATATTTTTATAAAATTCTAAAAATTGGGTTCAAGTTAACGTTTTTTGTCTTTTTTTAATGCCAGCCAATTTCGTGTTATAATATAAAACCGAAATTTTTGTATTATCAAAAAGCCGACTTCAAAACCTATCGAATGGACGATTTCATTAAAGAACGAATTACAATTTATATCCGGCAGCAGGTTCCGATTCACACGCAAATTTGGCGCGGACAGTACGACGATGGGACGTTTTGGAGTTTCGCGCCGCCCAGCGATACTTGGTATCCCGGCTTGCAAAACGTAGAAAGGCTTACGGTAACGGAGGCGCATCACCAAACCCTTGAAATCGAAGCGTTCGACGAGACTCAACAACTGGCGATCGTCGATTTTTGGGGCTACGGCTATCAAGGCTTGCAAGTCGATCCCGATGGGGAAGTGTGGGAAGCCGCGTTTCTCGGAGGAAACCCCCGCGAGTTGGACTCTTGGGAAGCACCCTATCAGTTGGTTTAGGGATTTTTGGGGAGGTTTCGATCGATCTTCCTCGAAAATTGCCCTGCAATTGTCTTCATATCCTAACAAACTATCTGGATATAGATAATCATTTTCATTATCGAACGTCGTAACCGTAAATTGTTGCGGCGTTTTTGTGTAATCGTTTTCATTGGGTGCGATCGATCCCCACAGAGTCGATCGCACTTTCGTAACAACGGTAACAAGACCGTCCTCGAGAGACCCTTTAAGTTAAGCCTGTGTGAACTACCCGACGCTGACCTACGGTACAGCACGGGCTTCCCAATTCATTGGCCGTAGCCTCCAGAACTTCGCAGTTCCTTTGGTCTTACACTGCCTCCAAGGGCAGAAGTCCTGGTTCCCAAGACCCATACTTTTTCTTGCAACATGTACCTATTAGCTTGGTTTTCGCTTACGGCAGGGATGGTCAAGACGTACCAATTGTACCAAGATTGGCTCGTTTCCTCATCCACCCCGGCGCTGTTCCACGCTGCGCTTAGAATTCGACTCTGGGGTGGAATCGTCAACTCGCTCGCATTCATCCCGACGCTCGGCTACGCCAGAGCGCGGGGCTTCTGCTGCTTTAGCTAAACTCAGTTTCGACCAACTTTCTCACGGGTCTCGATTCTCGTTGGCGTTGCCAACTGCACCTGTCGTCTTGGGGACGCATTCGCGTTTTTCGGTGGTTTCGCGTACCCGAAAAACCGCCGTTTTTTTTCGACATCACCAGAGGACGATTATGCCAGAACCCCTCTTCAAAGTCGATTTGACCAAACCGATGAACGAGCAGGAACTTCCGGGTCACAACCGATGGCACCCGGAGATTCCCGCCGTCGTCTCCGTCAATCCCGGCGATGTGTTCCGCATCGAATGCAAAGACTGGACCGACGGACAAATCAAAAACAACGACGATCCCAGCGACATTCGCGATGTCAATCTCAACGTCGTTCACGTTCTCAGCGGTCCGATTCACGTCAACGGCGCAGAACCCGGCGATATTCTGGTGGTGGATTTGCTCGATATCGGGGCGTTACCCGGCGACGAATGGGGATTTACAGGCATTTTCGCCCGCGACAACGGCGGCGGGTTCCTCACAGACCATTTTCCCGAGGCGGCCAAAGCCATCTGGGACTTACAAGGAATTTATACCTCCTCTCGCCACATTCCCGGCGTTCGCTTTGCAGGTATTACGCACCCCGGCTTAATTGGATGTGCGCCGTCTCACGAATTGCTGGCGGAGTGGAACCGCCGCGAGAAAGCCTTAGTGGACAAAGGCGGTCCGCCGTGGAAGCCGCAGGTTCCGCCCCTGGCGGCACTTCCCAACCCCGATAAAGCCATTTTAGGAAAGTTAGCGAGTTCCGAGTTCGATCGCGTGGCCGCCGAAGCCGCCCGTACCGTTCCCCCTCGCGAACACGGCGGAAACTGCGATATTAAAAACCTTTCTAAAGGCTCTCGGATTTACTTTCCGGTGTACGTAGACGGGGCGAAACTCTCCATGGGAGACATTCACTTTTCCCAAGGGGACGGTGAAATCTCCTTTTGTGGTGCGATCGAAATGTCGGGTTACATCGATCTGCACGTCGATATTATCAAGGGCGGCGTGGAAAAATACGGCATGGTCAACCCCATTTTCAAACCCGGACCCGTAGAACCGCACTATTCAGAATATTTGATTTTCGAGGGCATTTCCGTCGATGAGTTTAGCGGCGAACAGTACTATCTCGACGCTCACGTATCCTATCGTCGCGCCTGTCTCAACGCGATCAAATATCTGAAAAAATTCGGATTTACTGGCGAACAAGCCTATTTACTCCTCAGTTGCGCCCCCGTGGAAGGTCGCATCAGCGGTATCGTTGATATTCCCAACGCCTGCTGTACCTTAGCCTTGCCTACCGCCATTTTCGATCGCGACATTTTACCGACTTAACCATACCTTACCCGAACTGTCTGTATGCCTCTTTACGAATATCGATGCTCGAGTTGCGGTGAATTTGAAGCGTGGCGTACCATCGCCGAACGAGACACGCCGATTCATTGTCCGCAATGCGAAGCCGTCGCCCAACGCATCTTTTCCCCGCCGATGGTGAATCTCAATTCCGGTTCGTTTCGCCGCTCCTCTTCCAATCCAGAACCCCGCCTGGTGAAGGCGCAACGAGATCCCACGCCACCGCGTTACCAACCCTCTCAAAGCGGGCGTCCGTGGATGGTGGGACATTCTCCACAGCGGTATCCCTCCGGTTAAAAGTTTGGCTGTCGAACCTCGGTTAAATTGCCTGGATTCTCCTACTTTAACGTGGCATTGAATGCCACGTTTTTTATTTTGTTTTAATGTTTTCTTTAAACTCCGTAACGCCGTTGCTAGAAACGCCGCGACTTCAGAATAAATGTCAGAAAGACTGGCGTTACTTCCCTATGTAAAGGGTGAACTTTTTTTACAAGTTGTCGCGAACCCTAGCCGATTGGCGTTTGGGAGAGTAGAATAAGGAAAAGCGATCGAAAATCCCTTTTTCGAGACCGTGTACGAACGAACCTGTAAGCTTGGAAACGCCAATCTGTGCCGTAACTGGGGTGTGAGGAGAACTCACACCCCGTTTTGTTTTAAGGTTAGCACTCTCGGACGGCGAGTGCTAAGCGAATCCTGTCTCGAACCCGGTATTTTAGCCCTGTGGAACGGAGGATCGATCGCCTCTTTTCGCTATCACCCGTCTTGTTTTTCGCGGCTATGACTTACCGATTTGACTTTGACATCGTAACTGTCACCCCGGTTTTAAACTTTTTCAACCAACAGCAGGAACAGGAGAAAACCCCCCAACGCAGTAAAGCCTATCTCGGAAGCTACGACTGTACGTTAGATGGCTTTGTGAAATCCACGGAACTCGTCCATCAGAAACCCGATTGGGATTGGGATGAAGTCGTGGGTGCGATCGTTAATTTTTGGCTAAAACACGACGATCGCGTCCGTTATTGGGAACGAATTTTTCGAGAAGCGGGCGATGATTGTCTCATTGTCGGACGAGTGGCGAATTATACTCGACTTCGCCAAGAACTGGAATCGTTGTTTTAAGGTTTCAACTTCTTTAAGATACGTTAAAACACTTGTCTTTTTGTCCTTTTTGTGATTTGTAAATCGCGAGATCCCCGGCATCTCCAAGATGCCGGGGATCTGTTGAAAAATGGGAGTTTGAAGTAGGTTGGGTGTAGCGATCGCTCAACCCAAAAACAGATCGACTGAGTGTAGAGACTCCGATCTAATCAATTTAAATTTTCGAGCAGGATTTAGAGATTATAACTTCCGAAAAAGTCTAAAACGCGAATTCCGTTCCAAAGATGTTGATTTTGTTGTAAAAACTGTTGGTGAACGGGATGAGATTGATAGCGATCGAGCGCCTCGAGACTCTCGAATTCCATGTAAACCGCAATATCGTAATCGGCAATATGAACCGATCGATCGCCTCTGGCTTGTCGTCCGAAATCCACCGTCAGCACACCGGGGATTTTTCCTAACTGCACTTCCGCCACTTCCAAGAATTCCTCAACATCCGAATCAGAAAGGTTCGATTTGAGATCGACGAGGACGATATGGCGAATTAACGTATTGTCTAAAGTCTCGTCTGACGAGGGATTACCTTGCGCCAGATTGACGCCAAAGCCACCGTCGAAAGACAACAACGCTGCACCTAACAAAACCACAGCCGAAGCGTTCATGCTGTCACCGTTTTTACAGAATCAAAAAAAAGAACCCGCAACAATCCTAAAAAATAAAACGATCGAACCTTAACAAAAACGGCAATCCACGGGGGAACGGGGGTTAACCCAATCGCCTAAAATTAAGATCGTTTCCGTTTCTTAACAACCCCCTTTCGTTCACGTCAATTCGTTAACTTAAATTCAGCAGCGATCGCACCCATGACAGCCAGCCATCCCTACGAAGCCCGAACCCAAGAAATCGCCCGCGAACTTCTGGCCGCAACCCGCGAAAAAGGGAGTTTTTTCGCCAAAATGCGCGATCGAATGCGCTGGGACGACAAACTCCTCGACTGGGCCATGAGTAACCCCGGTTTGCGGGTGCAGTTGTTCCGCTTCATCGACTGCTTACCCGCCTTGCGAAGCAAAGCCGAAATCGCCCGTCACCTGCAAGAATACCTCACCGCCGAAGAAGTCGAACTTCCCGACGCTCTCAAACAACTGATTAATTTTAGCGGCGGCGACTCCGTACCGGGACAACTGGCGGCGACGACGGTTTCAACAGGCGTCGAAACCCTGGCGTATAAATACATCGCCGGAGAGAACTTAGCCAAAGTCGCCAAAACCGTCGAACGCCTCCGCAAAGACAACTTGGCGTTTACCATCGATCTCCTCGGGGAAGCCGTCATCACCGAAGCCGAAGCGCAACAGTATTTCGATCGCTACCTGGAATTGATGACGACGCTATCAGAGGCGGCGAAAACCTGGAAAACCGTTCCGCAAATCGACGAAGCCGAGGGCGAACCCCTTCCGCGAGTGCAAGTTTCCGTCAAACTCACCGCCTTTTACTCCCAATTCGATCCCCTCGACGCCGCTGGAAGCGAAAGCCGCGTCAGCGATCGCATCCGCGACTTGCTGCGTCACGCCGCGAAAGTGGGGGCGGCGATTCACTTCGACATGGAACAGTACGAATATAAGGATCTCACCCTGGCGATTCTCAAAAAAATCCTTCTCGAAGAGGAGTTTCGCCATCGCAGCGACATCGGAATGACGATTCAAGGCTACCTTCGCGAGTCGCAACGGGATTTACAGGGATTAATCAACTGGGCGAAGGAACGGGGAACCCCGGTGACGGTACGCTTAGTCAAAGGAGCGTATTGGGATCGCGAGACGATTCGATCGCAACAACACCGCTGGAAACAGCCCGTGTACAACGACAAAGCCGCCACAGACGCCAACTTCGAGCGGTTGACGCAGCTGTTGTTGGAAAATCACGACTATATCTATGCAGCCATCGGAAGCCACAACGTTCGATCGCAAGCCTTAGCCTGCGCGATCGCCGAAACCCTAAAAATCCCCCCTCGCCGCCTCGAAATGCAAGTTCTCTACGGAATGGGGGACAAACTGGCGAAAGTCCTCGCCCAGCGGGGACATCGCGTGCGCGTATACTGTCCTTACGGCGAACTGTTACCGGGGATGTCCTATCTCATTCGGCGGTTGCTGGAAAACACGGCGAACAGTTCCTTTTTGCGTCAGAACTTAGAAAATCGCCCCATCGAGGCGTTAATCGCCCCGCCCAAACCCGATCCCGAAAAACCCGAATTCGCTCCCGATGCGTTACCCTTCCCCAACGCCGCCGATAGCGATTACGCCGACGCAGCGGTACGAGATGCAGGATTGACAGCGATCGCACAATTGCGCCCACAACTCGGAAAATCCTATCGCCCCTGGATTGACGGCGAATACCGCGAAACCGCCAACACCGTAAACTCTCTCAATCCCTCCAATCCCGAAGAAGTGGTGGGAATTGTCGGACAAATTTCCATCGAACAAGCCGATTTCGCTGTCGCCACCGCCAAAGCTGCATTTCAACAGTGGCGGCGAACCCCAGCCAGCGATCGCGCCGCCATACTTCGCCAAGCCGCCGAACTCCTCGAACAGCGTCGCCACGAACTCAACGCCGTCATGGTGTTTGAAGTGGGGAAACCGTTAAAACAGGGAGATGCGGAAGTTTCCGAAGCGATCGATTTCTGTCGCTACTACGCCGACGAAATGGAACGTCTCGAATCCGGGGCGAACTACGACATCCCCGGCGAAAACAACCGTTACCACTACCAACCTCGGGGAATCACCCTCGTCATTTCCCCTTGGAACTTCCCCCTCGCCATTCCCACCGGAATGACAGTCGCCTCGCTGGTGGCGGGAAACTGCACCCTGTTGAAACCCGCAGAAGTTTCCAGCGTCATCGCGGCGAAATTAGCGGAAATCCTCATCGAAGCGGGAATTCCCAAAGGCGTGTTTCAATTTATCCCCGGAAAAGGTTCGACAGTGGGGGCGCATTTGGTGAAACATCCCGACATCAATACCATCGTCTTTACGGGTTCCCAGGAAGTGGGATGTCAGATTTACCGCGACGCGGCGGTGTTACAACCGGGACAAAAACATTTGAAACGGGTGATTGCAGAGATGGGCGGTAAAAACGCCGTTATTATTGATGAAAGTGCCGATTTAGACCAAGCCGTGGCGGGTGTGGTTCAGTCGGCGTTTGGCTACAGCGGACAGAAATGTTCGGCTTGTTCGCGAGCTGTTGTTGTTGAATCTGTGTACGATACCTTTATGTCGCGGTTAGTCGAAGCCGTGCGATCGCTCAACGTGGGAGATGCGTCGAAACCCAGTACGCAAGTGGGGCCGGTGATTGACGCCAAAGCCCAGCAACGGATTCGCGAGTCTATTCAAAACGGGAAAGAAGAGGGGAAAGTGGCGATCGAAATACCCTCTCCCGAACCCGGTTATTTCGTCGGTCCGGTGGTGTTTACAGAAATTTCTCCCGAGGCGACGATCGCCCAAGAGGAGATTTTCGGCCCGGTATTGGCGGTGTTGAAAGTGAAGGATTTCGACGAAGCCTTAACGGTGGCGAATTCGACGAATTACGCCTTGACGGGTGGGTTGTATTCCCGTACTCCGTCTCATATCGATCGCGCAATGGCGGAGTTTGAAGTGGGAAATCTCTACATTAACCGGGGAATTACGGGGGCGATCGTGTCTCGCCAACCTTTTGGCGGTTTCAAACTGTCTGGTGTGGGTTCTAAGGCGGGCGGTTCGGATTACGTTTTACAATTTTTAGAACCGCGAACCATTACGGAAAACATCCAGCGTCACGGTTTCGCCCCGATTGAAGGTACGGAATAAGTTTGGAGTTTGTCGGGTGGAAAACGCTCGCCCGACAACTTTTAAAATATTGCAGTCGGTGCGTTACGCGGAAATCTCATTAACGAGATTTCAAAGCCATGTTTTGACCGCGTAACATACCCAGGGCTATTTCATTCTAAAAATGGTCTTGAGGGTGTCTAGTCCAAATTGG
>NZ_JBNGCO010000109.1:0-15549 GCF_049974805.1 Baaleninema sp. | reverse complement strand
TCCTGCTGTGGGCTAGAAATGAGAATCCCCGTGTCTTCAGACCGGGGAGTGTCAACAACGGTCAGTGGGGCGACGCCATAGCCGCTCGAGACAATCGTAGCGAAGGACCGGGAACGATGATGTCTGTGGTACGTTTGGTGTGCGGTTCGCCCAATCGCTGGCGTTGAGACTGCCCAATATCCCCAAAATACCCCCAGTATCTTGGCGATACTGGGGGTGTGAACGGGGTTTTGAGAGGCTTAACGCTGCATATGCTCTTCTAACATCGCTTGCGCCCGAGGTTTATAGACGAGGTAGAACAAGGCTTCGATATACCGCATCATGTCTTCGCGATTTTCCTTGGAGGAGTAGTTCCAGAATCCAAAGGTTTTCGCCATCGACAACAGCCGCGTCGTGTGAATCTTCCAGGTATAGCTACTGTAGACGCGATCGATCCCTTTGCGAGAAATCTCCAACCAGTAATCGGGGTTGTGGTCGCATTTGGTGACGAAATCGATGAGTTTTTGGGCGGTTTCTTCTAGGTTCGTCGGGTTGATGTAAAAGCCGTTGACTCGGTCTTGAATGATTTCCAGCGGTCCGCCGAACTGGGTGCCGAAGGTGGGAATTCCCGAAATCATGGCTTCGAGAATCGTCAAGCCGAACGCCTCGAACAACGCCGGTTGTACGAAGACGCCGCGACGGTCGGCGATGACGCGGTACACGGCTCCGGAATCGGTTTTGGGGAGGCGCACCCCCAACCAGCGGAATTTCCCATGTAGCTCGTATCGATCGATAATCTCGTAGAGCTTCCGCATTTCGCTAATTTCTTCCGGGTCGTTGGATTCGTCTTCCCGCAGTTTCCCGGCCACCAAAATCAAGTTGCAGTGTTTTTGCAGTTCCTTGCTGCGTCCGAAACACTCCGCCAGTCCGGTCAAATTCTTGATGCGATCGAGCCGAGCCATCGAAAACAGCGGTCGCTTGCTGGGATCGTCTAATTTCCCGTACACCTGGGACGAATCTTCCAGGGTAAACAACAACTCTTCTAAGCGTTCGGCGTCGTCGGGAACCCGTTGTTCTTGGCGGGTATAGGGGAAATAGACGTTTTCGTTGACCCCCGGCGGGACTACGTTAAATTTGGGACTGAACAGTTCGATTCCTGTAACCACGTGGTACAAGTCCGGCATGGTAAAGCAGTGGTACGACTCGTACTGTCCCACGCTGTCGGGGCGTCCCACGATTTCTTGATAGGTGCTGCTGATGATGCAGTTGGCTGCGTTCATCGCAATTAAATCGGTGATGAATTGCAGCGAGAAATGATACTGATTTTCCAAATCCTGCCAGTACAAGTTACTGAACAGATATTTGGATTTTTCGAGGGCGTGAGCCACGTTGAACTGAGTCACGTTCAAGCGACGGGAGAGTAAAAAGGCTACGAGGTTTCCGTCGGAGTAGTTCCCGACGATGAGATCGGGTTTTCCTTTGAATTCCACCAACAGTTCTTTTTCGGCGTCGATGGCGTAGGTTTCTAGGTACGGCCAGATTTCAAAGCGAGAAATCCAGTTGTCCGTTACGTTGGGGTTGAACTTGCGGAAGGGTACTCGCAAAATCCAGGCGTCGTCGGTTCCCCAGATTTTTTCGAGCCGTTCGTTGCAGCGGGTTCCGTCGGCGTTGGGAATCAATCGGCTCAAGACAATGACTTTCGGATGAACCCCGAGTACGTCTAATCCGGCTTGTTGGAGTTCCGCTTGCAGTTGTTTTTCGAGGCTGCGAGCTTGGTCGAGGACGTACACCACTTGACCCCCGGTGTCGGGACGACCTAAGACCCCTTCTTGACCGAACCAGCCGTGAACGGAGACCAAGACGATGCGGAAAATCATGGGAATCCGCGACAGGAAGGCTTCGAGAACGCTGTCGTCGGGGGAGTCGATGAGTTCGTCGAGGATTTCGAGGGTTTCGCGGACGCGGTTGGCGGTGTTTCCCCACCCCGGCTCGAATCCCATGTCTTGGAGGTCGAAGCGGAAGTTTTCGTAAGCGTCGTCTTCGGGCCGTTGGCTGACGAAACCGATGGCTTGTTTGACGCGATCGCTCAGTTGTTCCCAGTCTTTGATGCGGGGGTTAATGAGCAGTTTCAAGCCGTTGTAGGAATGGAGGCTGAGAAATTGAAACAGGGTTTCTTTCCACTGTCGCGGGGCTTGGAACAGTTTGCTCGAGAGGTAGCGATTGAGAAACTGGACGCCTTTTCCGACGTTTTTCGGGTCGCGAATGGTGGGGGAATAGTCGTAGAACGGCTCGAAGTCGATCTCGAATACGTCTCCTTCTTGGGGTTTGTAACGATCGACGAAGCGATCGCGGGTATCGAGGAGATCTTGCACCGTCATTTCTTCGTAGGTGAAGTCTTCGTGAATCCGAAAGGCTTCTTGATAGGCGATTTTCGGACGCACGATCGCACAGACGCTTTCTTCTTCGATGATGATTTCTTGGGTATAGAAAATCAGCTTTCCGAGATTGGAAACGTGCTGGAAGGCTTCGGATTTTTCGTGGTCTTCGCAGTACTCGCTAAAAGCGCGTTCGATGTCGTTACGCAGTAGGTAACGCTGGTCTTTGGCTTTGAGTTCTTTGATGAATTGGCGGAGTTCGATTTTTTCGTCACTCTTGAGAACGGCGTCAATGTAATAAGACATGGATGATTGTCCTTATCGCAAATCAAATGAGTAGGATGGAGGGATTCCGACGATTGCGTTGAGTCAGGAGCGATCGTCACCGGGAGGAGTTTTTGGGGAAGCTGGCAACCCGTCCCACCCAGTTTCACCTGGGTTGTGGCGATGGCACGAACGGTGAAACGAGCAGTTTTCGGGAGCGATGCCGCTTGGTAAACTATTTCTCAAGGTTTGAGATTTTTTAGCCAGATCGACTCGCTAAACGATTAATTTTTTTGCAGCCACGATGACACAGTAGACAAACGCACCTATGTTTAACCTTACCGAATTTTTTCGGGGTCGATCGATGTTTGAATGTTAATAATTTGTGAATTCTTACGATCGATTGTTAAAGAAAGGCAAAGTTGATTCTCTGAATCGTTACGGTTCGCGGGGGGTTGTCTCGGACTCTTCCGGCGGCCAGAGGTATTCGATACGCTCCTGTGCTGTTTTTAGGGCTGTGGCGGGATCGCGTCCGAGAAGGGTTTGCTCGATCGCCCGCCCTAAACTGTTGGAGAGGCGAGTATAGTTGGGTACGATGGGGCGCGATCGCGCTGAGGCCATTTGGTCGAGAAACACCTCGAGCAGGGGATGTTCGGCGACGTACTGGCGATATTCGTCGCTGTTTCGGGCCTCTAGGGTGGCGGGAAGATAGCCGGTTCCCAAAGCCCACTGAATTTGAAAGCGATCGCTGAGGACGAATTCGAGAAACGCCAACGCCGCCTCTTCTTCTTTGGGGGTGGTTCGGTTGACGAAGAGGTGTTCGCCGCCAACGACAGCGGCCCGTTGAGTGTTGGCAGGAATCGACATGGCTGCGTAATCGAGGCCAGTTCGTTCTAACTGTCTGAGCGTCCAGGGTCCGGTTAACTGCATGGCGACGCGACCGCTGAGAAAGTCGTCGAGTTCGTACCCCCGCTCGGGTTGCGACAGAACCACCGAGCCGTCGTTGACTAAATTCGCCCAAAACTGCAACGCTGCGATCGCTTCGGGGTTGACGAAATCCGGGCGATCGTCTTGGATAATGTCACCCCCGGTTCCGTACAGAAAGGGCAACCATATAAACACCGTCCACTCCCCTTTTCCCAAGGGAAGCAACAAGCCGTATCGATCGATCGTTCCGTCGCCGTCGAGGTCTTGGGTGAGTTGTTTGGCCGCCTGTCGCAAGTCGTCCCAGGTTTCGGGGAGTTCGGTAATTCCCGCCGCTTCTAGTAAGCTGGGACGATAAAACAGTCCTGCGTTGTTGGTGGCCATGGGAATCGACCAAATACGACCGTCTAAGGTCATTCCGTCGAGGAGTGCGGGGTCGAGTTGGTCTTTGGCGGGGGAGGTCTCGAACCAGTCGTCTAGGGGACGCAACGCCCCCAACTCGACGAGCTGTCCGGTAATGGAGGGGACGAACCAGAGGAGATTTGGCGGAACGCCACCGACGACGGCGGTGAGGATTTTGGGAAGCTGTTGGTCTGGTTGTCCGACGTAGAGGGGTTTTACTTCTATGTCGGGATGTTCGGCGTTGAAGATTTCGACGAGTTCGTTGAAGACATCCCGGTTGGGTGGGGGGTTGATGCCATGCCACAGGGTCAGTTCGACGACGCCACTGGGGGCAGTCGTTCCGAGCTGACAGGCGGTTAAGACCAGGCTACAGAGAACGGCGAACAGTCTGAGGAAGGTTCTGGCGAACCTTCTTGGTTTTGCGATCGATGGCATCTCCAATTTCCCCTTCAATATGCCTTTTTGAGCTTAACAAAGACCCTCCTATGGCAAAACTCTTGTGAGATGGGGCTGTTGACCGTGGTGGTTCTGGGTTAACTGTGCCCAAACGCAATTGTCGAGACCTCGACTGAACAAATTCAAGAAGAATAGCGATCGAGCATTTTTCGATATTCTTGCATCATCAGTTGACGCAGGCTATCGGGAGCGATAACTTCGCAATCTTCGCCATAGCGTCGAATGTCTCTGGCTAACCAGAAGGGATTGGCGACGCGACGCACCACCTGGCGCACGCCATTCACCTCTCGATCTTCGATATCGATATCTTTTTTGGGTTCGTAGGCTTTGACTAATCCTCCATAGAAGTGTAATTGTACTTCGATCGTATCCAAGCCTTCCTCTCGCCAGGATGCGTCTGTGGGGACGATCAACTGAACCTGATCGAGCCGCAGACAGCGATTGTGACGGAGTTCTGGAAACTGGCTGTTTTGCACGTCTTCCGTTTCGTCGCACCAAACATGCAGGTAGTAGCGTTTTTCGTGAAAGTCGAACTGCGCGTAACGGACAGTGTACGTATATTCTTCTCCTTGGCTGTTGCGATAGAGAACCCGGAACGGTTGGCGGTTTTTCCGATGTTCTTCCACCACAACGCGCCAGGGTTGCCCGGTTTGACCGATGGTTCGCATGAGTTCCTGACGGAAATAGGGGTCTAGGTCGCCGCGATCGAGCATGAGTTGCAACAGGGTTTGCGCTTTATCCACAAATCCCGTGTCGATGAGGAGATCTGTGGCCTGTTGCAATACCGCTAATTGCCGAGGTGTAAGTACAAAATTTTGGCCGAGTTCGTACTCTTCTTCGGCGATCGCGACGATTAAGCCGGAGATACTGGGGGATTTGCCCCACATGATGCCCAGACGACGGGCGATCGCCTCCAGTCGCGCCTTCGTCCCTGGGGGGATTGACAGTGTGATTGTCTCTTTTTTACGTGCCATTACCAAAAGTGTAATTGTACTATTGACATTCTGGGTCATGAATGCAATTATAGTTTTAGTGTAATTACAAATAAAGCGCCTAACTGCAAATCGCAGTGTTTTTCACTGGGGAGAATCACCAATGGCTCGCCTGGCCGACCTGCTTCCAGGTCAACCTAAATCCCTCGACGAACGATATTTCAGCGAAATTCGTCCCGAACTTTACAAAAACCACGGCAAACACGCCCAACACGGCACTCGCCGAGGTCGCAGTCTTGCCGAACATCTCGACTCCGCCTGTCAGTTCGTCCTCACCGTCAGCAAAATTGCCGGAGTTCCCGAGGACAAGCGATCGCAAATTCTCGCGGCAACTGCTGTTCACGATTTGAACAAATTTGATGAAAAGGGACGCAACGTCAAAACCTTGGCACGTGATCGCACCTTTCTCCGAGAACAACTCGATCGCGCCTGTGTCGCCGACTTGGTAAAAAACGACGCAGATCTCGAACGGGTTCGTCGCCTTATCGAACGTCACTCCGACCACAACGTTAGCGATGGAATGCGATTTTTACCCGAAAATCCCGAAATCGATCGCTGGTCGGCGATGGTGGTGGCAGCGGACTTATTCGACTTAGGAATTGACGACAACTTACGAATTCGCAAAGTTGAAAATAAACTCACCATTGCCCTTCAACGTCCCTGTCGTTTGTTTCGCGTCAGTTTAGCCGAAGATCGCGGTTACTTTACCTCGCTGTTGTTGTCCGCTTGCGAAAAAGTCTTGTGCGATCGCGGTTTAACGACGTTGGCGATCGAACCCAACGGTCAAATTTTTCTCGGCGAAACCTTTCCCGAAGAAGACATCGCCCCTGACATCGCTCGTCACTGGCAAAAACAGATCGATCGCACCTTCGGTTCCAACGTCAAACAGCTAGTCAAACCCAGCAAAGACGGCATTAAAATCGACGCACAAGCCGTCCAACAAAACCCCGACGCGGCTCTCGATGCCGTTGACGAACTTCTCGTCAAAAAATTCAGTAGTTACAAAGCCGAAAAAGTGCGGGAAACCATCGAAAAATACAGCACCGACGCCGGAGAAGAAGCCGTAACCGCCGCCGCACAACTCGGATTGCAACCCGTTTCCAATGCCGAAGAATTTGCCATCTCCGAAGGCTTAAAATCCGTCTATCTCAGCTACCGAGAAGCAGAAATCAACCCTAAAGAAGCTTGGAATCGCATCGCCGAACAAGTTGGCATTTCCCCCGAACAGCGAACCGCTCTCGAACCCTTTAACGCCCAATACGGACGGGGTTTGTTCGCAGCCAAAGCCGTTTCAGGAGGATTGCCCACCATCTACAAAGCGTTAAAAGAGTCCTTCCAACTTCGTACAACTGACGAAGTAGAAGCCTCACAAGAACTCATCGACGCCGTTCGACAACTGCTCAATTTTCCCACAACCAAACCCTTGCCAGGAATTCAAGAGTTAACCGCCTATATCGAAGCCAATCCTCGCAAGCGATGTTCGCTAGGAACCACATCCACTCAGATTGAAGAACTGATTTCGAGCAAAATGCCGCCCGAAACCAAAGTTCAGGCATTTTCCAATCGTCTTCCGGGCGGGATGAGTGCAGAACCCAAACGGCGAGGCGATACCCTTTCAGCCTTAGCTTATCAGTTAATGGCAGTGGGTGCAAATTTCCCTAAAAGCGTCAAACAAGAACCCGTTTACTTACATTTCGCTCTGCCTTCGGGTTCTAATATCGAACTGCGGCGAATTTGGCGAGAATTCTTGAGACATACCGCTCAAATCAACGAAGACGGAACGGTAACAGTTGACGAACTGGAACTGTATCGCAAAAACGAGACGATCTTTAAAGCTAATAAAGTGGTCGGCTTTGCCTTTCCCAAACGTCCGGATTTCGTCAATTCCACCGTTACAATTCCCGTTCTTTGGGGAGATGTCAACAATTCAGTGGCTCTACTCAAGTCTTTACGACTGGCATTAGAACTCAGTTTATCGTTCGAGATGGGATTTCCCTTTATTCTCAGTTCCAACTTAGAAATCAAACCCACTTGGAACGATTTCGGACAAGTCGAAGGAATTCCCTCTTCCTTACAGCCATTGCTGGGAAGCGGTCAATATCTTCGAGACGGTCATCTTGCCGAAAAAGAGCGTCAAAAAACACTCACAGCCGAGGATGTTTTAGAGCGGTTGCGTTGCGTGGGAAAACTAGCGATTTCTGTTGCTAGTCTTCAGAAAAAAGATGACTGTCTTTATGATTTAGCCCGTGCTACTACTCGCCCCCTCAATCTGTATTACGTTCTACTGCGTTGGGTTTTGCGAGAGCAGGACGACCCGAATTTAGAAGCCGTTTGGCGACGCATTCGAGAGCCATTACATCAATTACTGGAGAATCTTATGTCAGACGAACATACCCGGATTTCGGATTATCTCAAACAAGCGGCAAAAATTGCCGAAACCGGAAAACTTCGCGGCAGTTCGTTTCGTCGAACTGCCCAGTCCGAACCGTTTTCCGAGTTTATTAAAGCAGTGCGATCGAAAAAATCACACATGGACTGGGATACCGTCTTTGCTGCACTGGTTCAGCAATATCACACCCGGCTCGATCGCATTCGAGAGCATGGGGTAGGCGCGACAAAATACGAACAGGTTAAACAGTTTTACGAGGTTTTAAAAAAGCTGTTTGAAGAAGTGTATAACTCTCGTCCCGAACGTCTGCTGACCGACAGCAAAACCCTCGAAGCCGCCTATCTCTTTTTCTTGCAGGAAGCTCGTCAAGAGCTTAAAGCAAAAAACGAGGAATCTTCCGAGGTTCAACCTGAAGCGAAATAGTCTTTAAATTTCGCGAATTCATTTAACTGACAACCGACAGATACAGGAGAAATTGAAAATGTCGATCGAACAACTGCAATCCTTCCTCGCCCCCAACTACGAAAACTTTCCCAAAGGTCGAACTATTGGTGTTGTCGTACTTCGGACGACCCAATCAGAAACCATTTTCCGAACCGAAGGAACGGGCGAACCCATGTGTCGCGAGTCAGTTCGAGCGGGGCAAAAAAATGCTGAATCAATTCTGCGTTTAGTCATGACCAAACGCAAACAAGTCGCCCCCGAACGGCGGCGTGGACGAGAATTTTTACGAAATCACGAGTTGCTCTATACCGCCCCAAAAAGCGATTCACCTTGCTCCCTCAACACCAACGCACCCTGTGAAATGTGCGTCGATTGTTTCCTTTACGGATTTGCAGCGGGTGGAGAAGGAGCGCAAAAAAGTCGCGTTTGGACAGAAGATGCCTTTAGCGTATTGCCCTCAACTGAACTCATTGGCGATCGCACTATCAACGCCGTATTTGAAACCGGAACCATGCGGGATGAAAAAGGCAACGCCTCCACCGCTCTCAACACCAGCGAATACATCAAACCCGGCGTTCACTTTCTCGATATTCTCACCTTAAAAGACGTCACCGCCGACGAATTGCGCTACGCCTTGGGCAACCTACTTCTCACCACTCGTTACGGCGCCGTTTCCAGCCGCGTCGGACGCATGGAAAACCAAATTCTCGGCGTATTTGGCGGCATTTCCGAACTGCCCAGTTCCCTCGAACTCGTGCAAGGCGTTTACGATCGCCTTCTCCAAAATAACACCGCCCTCGAACATCCCTTAAACACAAACGCTCTCCTCGAAGCAACCCAATCTGTCATCAACAATTGGACGAACAAACGGGGGATTTCCATGCAACTGTCATCCGAAGAACTCGAGGCACTCATCGAGGATATCGATCGACATTGGTCGCTCGACGAACAAGAAACCTTTCTCAAACGATTGGACGAATCCTATCAACCCTATCGCCAAATCAAACAACAATCGACCAAGAAAGGGCGCAAAAACAAATAAGAGGAACACCTCATGCCACAATCAGAACTCAACCTAAGCGATTCCCCCACCTTTACCACCGCCCGCCTCGTCGAATTGTGGTGTGCCGAACCGGTGTTTTTCGCCTCCCGAGAACTCTCCGACACCTACTATACCGAAGGAGCGATCGGAAACTACGCCCTCGCCTACGCCCTCGGTTGGGCGAGGGCGCCCTATCGCCTGACCGGGAAAGACACCGGACGACCTCGGTATCGAGAAGACCTCACGCCGCTTTCGGGACAACATTACATTCTCCCCGCCTGGCCAGTTGAAAACAGTCCCTCCTATCGTTTTGAGCGGTTTAACGCCCTCTCCGATGCCTACTGGTACGCCATGACGAACAATCGCGTCGCCACCGCCAGGGAAGATTTACCGCTCAAACGAACCGGGAAAAAACCCAACACTTACCGTCCGAGTAACTTTCCCCAAACTGGACGATTGCGAATTATCGATCGCGGAAATCGCTTTCAAACCCTCGTTTTTGGTGAAGGCGAACTTCCTGAATATATCCGCGTGGGCAAATTTACGAGTAAAGTGCGCGTTGACGTGGGGGAAGCGTTACCCGTTCGACAATTACCCGCCGATACCTATCGTTGCAACACCTATCTCAACTCAGCAGATTTGCCACCCGACCTCGAACCGTTCGCGTTCGATTTAATTGCCATTCCGCCAGCATCACTGTTGAAAAACCTTCAATTTCACGGTGAAGCATGGCAAATTGGAAACTTCCTAATTCCTGCAAATCTAGAATTTTTAGGAGGAAACTCCCGTGAATAATCTCCACATTACCCTCGAACCCGCCCAAATTGCCGCTTGTACTGAAACCGATTTACCCGACGCTCTCAAAAAAGCCTTTGGAGGCAAAGCTTTACAGCATCAAGTGGATGTTTATAACGCAGCCAAAGACCACGATTTAATTCTCGACCTCTCTGCAACTGGAACGGGAAAAACGAAAGCCGGATTCAGTGTGATTTTGGAAAATCCGACGCGAAATGTGGTTTACGTTGCTCCCACGAATGCCCTCGTCGAACAACAATCGATCGCCGCCGAAAAATTTGTCAAAGCAGCAGGTTTACCCCACGTTGTTAAAGCCGCTTCAGCCAAAGAAATTAAATCTTGGCCGAACGATCGCGTCGGACGGCGTGCGGGTGAAAAAATCTACAACGTTCTGCAAGATCCTTCAACGCTATTTCCCGAATGTGGCGGCGGTCGTCCTGTTTTACTGGTAACGAACCCCGATATTTTTTACTACGCTGCTTTTTTTCAATACAATCGACTCGATCGATCTAACATTGCCAGCGTTTTTTACAAAAGTTTCGCCACCGTTATTTTCGATGAATTTCATCTGTACGATGCCAAACAATTGGTGAGTTTGTTATTTTATTTAGCCGTTTCTCACGTTTTTGGCTATTTCCAAAATAACCGTAAAGTCGTCTTGCTCACAGCCACTCCAGAACCCGCTTGTGAAGAAGCCTTAAAAACCCTAGAAACAGACGGCGTTCGGGTCGATCGAATTGATGGAAGCGGGAAAACCGGACATCTCATTCCCTCACAAACCGCAGTCAATCTCGAAGTTCGATCGTATCCCGAAAAAGAGGAGATTATTCAAGAAATCGTCGGAGAAGTTTGCGATCGCATTCAAAATCGACCCGACGACAACGGCGCAGTGATTTTGGACTCCAAAGATACCCTCAATGCAATTTCAACAGAATTGCGCGATCGAGGATACGAAAATTATTGCGGACGCATTACCGGAGATACCCCCAAACAAGACCGTCCCAAAGCGGCTCAAAAACAAGTCATTCTCGCCACCAGTACCGTTGATGTCGGATTCAACTTCGAGCGTGAAATCGAACGCGATCGACAAAATCTCGACTGGTTAATTTTCTCCTCGCGCGATCAATTCTCATTTTGGCAGCGAATCGGACGAGTAGGACGGGTTTTAGGAAAAATTAAAACCAACATTTCTTCAGAGGCTATCGTCTATTTACCCCAAGAAGCATGGGAACAAGGACTGCAAAATATCGAAGGTTCTAGCGGACGAGAAGCACTCCGAAAAACCCTGGAAAGCTTGGACTGTATGCAGCGACCCTTTCTCAATATTTACTGGCGTTCCGAAGCCTTTTTAGAAATCGCTCGTCCGTTACTAGAACTCGAAACCAGTCTCGTCAATACCCCAGGAGAACACCTCATTTCTCAACTTTATCAAACCTTGCAAAGTGTACTCGGCGGAAACCGACCTTGGAAATCATATCGGCAACGGATGAAGATTTTACAAGGAGCAGAAAACATTGCCAAAACCAAAATTGAGAAAATCCCAAAAGATTGGAAGTATATCAAAGGCGGTCAAAATTGCGTCAAGAGTTTTCTCAAGGCTTATTGTTCTGAAGACTGGGAAGATGTGAAATCTGGACGAGTTGCGATCGAACAACTAGAACAAGAGATTTTAAGCCAGCGATATTACACCGAAAAACTCAAACACTATGCCAGGATTTTACAAATCAGCTACGCTCCCTTATTTCGCTTTCG
Source organism: Baaleninema sp. (assembly GCF_049974805.1). Taxonomy (NCBI): domain Bacteria; kingdom Bacillati; phylum Cyanobacteriota; class Cyanophyceae; order Oscillatoriales; family Oscillatoriaceae; genus Baaleninema; species Baaleninema sp. Next base: position 3,735 of record NZ_JBNGCO010000109.1, on the reverse strand, counting down.
AGACAGCTTATTTGAAAACGTCAAAATTGAAGATCCACATGGATTTCTTCTCGACAATTGTGGCGAAACGAATCTCGATCCTCTGCATCTATTGCGATTTTACGAGTTTGTTTCCGACGTCGATCGCATTCTCGTCACCGAACGCGCCAAACAGCCTTATAACCTGAGTTTTTCTCTGAATCTTACCAATCTCAATATCGATCTCGATGAATTTGCCAACACTCAACTGTCGAAACTCTATGCCTTTGAAAACTGTCAAATCCAGCGAGGTATTGGTGAAAACATGAGATCGACTGCAATCATTGCCGAACTCACCCCACCCCTCTTACCCGGTGTCATCATTAAAGAACATCTAAATAATCGCTGGGCAATTTTTAAACTCAAAAAACAAGGATTAGACTGTTATCCCATCACAGTCTGCGACAATTTTGGGCGAGAAGAAAAATATACTTTCTTTCCGAGTCTTTCAGGAATTTTAGCGATCGCAACCGCAGGATTTGCCTTAAAATGTCCCGACAACGAAGAATTTTGGTGCGTTTAAACCATGCCTCACAGTCTCGTTTTCAACTTCCTTCCCGAAAACTCCATCTATCCCGAATACGCCACCGGAAGACATCTTCACGCCCTATTTCTCACCGCCGTCAACGCCGTAGACTCGCAACTGGCGACTCACCTCCACGAAACCAAAACCGAAAAAGCCTTCACCCTTTCACCGTTGCAAGTAGTGCGCCATCCTCGCCGCCACCAACGCGCCTCTGTTCCCCCGATTTTGCAATTTCAACATCGCTATCCCATCCAACCCGAAACCCCTTGTTGGTGGCGCGTTTCCCTCCTCGACGATAGCCTTTTCGGAAAACTCAGCCATCTGTGGTTGAACTTAAACGCCGGAAAACCCTGGCATTTAGGCGCAGCCGATTTACATATCACCAGCATTTTAGGAACGCCACAATCAACGCAACCTTGGGCGAACGCCGCCTCTTATGCAGAACTGTACGAAAATGCTTCTGACAGCAACCGTCGAATATCATTTCAGTTTTCGACACCCGTAGCCTTTCGACAGCAAAAATATGATACCGCTCTTCCCTCTCCGGAATCTGTCTTTAAAAGCTTGTTGAATTCTTGGAAGAAATATAGCCACATCGAACTGCCCGAATTTTCGACAGAATTCGTTTTTCCATGCTTCTTTAAGCTTAACACAGAAATCGCCGAATTTGACTTTCGTAAAAAAGGGAAATCTGGAAAATTTATTGGAGCCGTCGGAAGTATCGACTACCGCATTTTAGGCGATGTCTCTCCCGCCACAATTCAAACCTTGAATACCTTAGCAGACTACGCCTTATATTCAGGCATCGGACGCAAAACCACAATGGGGATGGGCATGGCACGAAAAATCGATCGATAATCCCTAAAAAATAGGAGAACGAACCATGACGGAAACCTTAACAGAAGTGTCGATCGCCTCGCTGAACCATTTCACTTACTGTCCTCATCGGTGTTGGCGAATGTTTTGCGCGGGAGAGTTTGTTGAAAACGCTTACACCGTTGAAGGAAGTACGCTACACGATCGAGTCCATACTCTTGGCGAAGGTTTTCGCGATGGAACGTGGCAAGTTCGATCGATCTGGCTCAAATCGCAAAAATACGGCTTAGTCGGAAAAGCCGATCTCGTCGAATCCAAAGCCGGAGAAATCTACCCCATCGAATACAAACGAGGGCGGAAAAATCCCTGGGAAAACGACGCCTTACAAGTCTGCGGCCAGGCGTTATGTTTAGAAGAATTAACCGGCCGTTCGATTCCCACAGGTTACATTTATTCCTTGCAATCTCACCAACGACAGGACATCGTCCTCGATGACAAATTGCGTCGAGAAACCATCGCCACCATCGAGTCCGTTCGTCGGATGTTGCAAACCGGAAAAATGCCCCCAGCCCTATACGACAAACGCTGTCGCGGGTGCAGTTTGTACGGGGGCTGTTTGCCTCAAGCCGCGTCGAAAGTCGAGCGATATCAAGAGATAGCGTGAAGAGAAGGTCGCCAGAGGAGGAAAGTTCGCAATCTCTCCTCCTCTCCTTATCTCCCTGGTCTCTCCCTGAAGTCCTCACATTATATATATAAGGAGAACCCAAAATGGGAACAGTTTATATTACCCAAGAAGATGCGTTTTTGGGGAAAGTAGACGAGCGGTTGAGCGTGAAATATCAGCGCGATCGCCTATTGGACGTACCGTTAATTAAAATTAACGGTGTCGTAGTATTAGGGCGGGCGACCGTCTCGCCTGCAGTAGTCGAAGAATTGCTCGATCGTAACATCCCCCTGAGTTTCCTCACCCGTTACGGACGCTATCGCGGACGATTAGAACCGGAAGTGACGCGGAACATCTTCGTCCGCCGGGCCCAGTGGAACGCAGCAGAAGAAACCCCCAAAGCCATTGACGCCGTGCGGGGGTTCGTGCGCGGGAAGTTGAAGAATTACCGCAGTTTACTGCAACGCAAACAACGGGAAAATTCAGAACTGACGCTAACAGAATCGATCGACCAGTTAAACCGATCGATCGCCGCCTTAACCCGAACCCAAGAGATCGATCGATTGCGAGGCTACGAAGGCGCCGGAAGCGCCACCTATTTCGGCTGTTTCGGTCAACTCGTCCGCGCCCAAGGATTCAGCTTCACCCATCGCAACCGTCGTCCGCCCCTAGACCCCATCAATTCCTTACTGAGTCTGGGTTACGCCCTCTTGCGTCACGACATCCAAAGCGCCCTGAACATCGTTGGATTCGACCCCTATCTCGGCTATCTTCATACCGAACGCTACGGTCGTCCGTCCCTGGCGCTGGACGTCATGGAAGAGTTTCGCCCCTTAGTCGTGGATGCGGTGGTGTTGGCGGTGACGAACAAACGCCTGTTAACCCCTGGGGATTTCGAGACCGAACCGTTGAGTGGGGCGGTGTCGCTAACTTCGGACGGCTTGAAAGTCTTCTTGCGGGCCTATGAAGAGAAGAAACAATCGAAGTTCAAACATCCAGTGATGGGACGTAAGTGTACTTATCAAGAGGCGTTTGAGATACAAGGGCGGTTGTTAGCGAAGTTTTTGATGGGAGAAACTGAGAAATATCCACCGTTGGTATTGCGTTAATGCAATAAGGGCGGGGATTTCCTCGCCCTAGATAGAACTGTTCTTGTCGGGAGTCTCGAGCCATGATGCACGTGGTGGTTTGTTACGACGTATCCGAAGACAAGCGCCGGACTAAGATTCATAAAGTCTTGAAGTCTTATGGGGAGTGGATGCAGTACAGTGTGTTCGAGTGCGATTTGACGGATACGCAGTACGCCCGTTTGCGGCGACGGTTGCAGAAGTTGATTCGACCAGAGACGGACAACGTCCTGTTTTATTTTTTGCGAGGGAAGAATCAAGGTACCGTCGAACGCATTGGCTGTCCCCCACCGATGGATACGACGGTGTTTTTCTGTTGAGTTTTGTTACGGTTTGCGCGGTGGGGTAGGTGTTTGAAAGCGTTGGCGGGAAAAATGGGCGGTAAAGCTGACAGGGACTGGGTTTGAGAGGATGAAGTGCTTGGGGCGATCCGCGCAGTTTCTGAAACGCTTGTTGTACGGGGAGTTCGGGGTTTTGGGGAGTCCTGGGGGGTTGTGCTTGGGGGGCGATCGATGCTATTCTTAAGGACATCCGCGCAATTGAACCTTGAAAACTGCATAGTGTCTGGGTTCTAAGTCAGGGCC
>NZ_JBNGCO010000108.1:0-15660 GCF_049974805.1 Baaleninema sp. | reverse complement strand
GCTCAACGCCTAACGGCGATCGAAGGAAATTCACTGACCTCGGAATTCCTCTGCGCTTACAACTCCTTTAGATGCGTGCTCAACGCCTAACGGCGATCGAAGGAAATTCACAGGAGATTGAGACGACATAGAAACTAGAGGATTCAGTGCTCAACGCCTAACGGCGATCGAAGGAAATTCACCTTTTAAAAAAGGAGAAACGTATTATATAATATAATAGTGCTCAACGCCTAACGGCGATCGAAGGAAATTCACTTATGGGAACCTTGGCGACTCACCAAACCTTACAGTGCTCAACGCCTAACGGCGATCGAAGGAAATTCACAAAATTAGGGGCTTCAATCCCAATCCGATTTCGGGATTGTGCTCAACGCCTAACGGCGATCGAAGGAAATTCACCCGAGATTCGTAAGAATCTCCTATATCGGTTTGAGTTTGTGCTCAACGCCTAACGGCGATCGAAGGAAATTCACTAGCCGGAAGTTCGTGCAACCTTTCGATCAAAAGTGTGCTCAACGCCTAACGGCGATCGAAGGAAATTCACAGCTCAACGCAGAGTCCACCGTCACTGTTCCAGCAACGTGTGCTCAACGCCTAACGGCGATCGAAGGAAATTCACTCTATCGGGTTTTCGATTTTTTCTATCTCAGCCTGTGCTCAACGCCTAACGGCGATCGAAGGAAATTCACTGAAGAAGACAAAGTTATAGTTTCTTTCCAATAGATCGTGCTCAACGCCTAACGGCGATCGAAGGAAATTCACTGTAGACAAAAGGATACTGCATCTCAAAAGGGATTTCGTGCTCAACGCCTAACGGCGATCGAAGGAAATTCACAATATCCCCTCTATACAAAGCTGTCGCACTTACCTGTGCTCAACGCCTAACGGCGATCGAAGGAAATTCACCATCAACACCGCACAAACTGGCTACCTCGGGAGGGTCTGTGCTCAACGCCTAACGGCGATCGAAGGAAATTCACTGACTAACGATAAACCAAGAAATCCTAAAACATAAGTGCTCAACGCCTAACGGCGATCGAAGGAAATTCACAAAATCAGCACTGCTGACAGCACCAAGTTTGGTCAGTGCTCAACGCCTAACGGCGATCGAAGGAAATTCACAGCGGGTCTCAAAACCGCCACGAATCAAGACTCCCTGCCTCAATCTTACAAGGAACCCCGTCCCAACAGAAGATCCAAAGACCGACCCGCAGCCAAACCCGATCGCCACAACCCCAAAACCCCCATCTCACAACACTTTCCGAACTTGACAAGCACCTCGACCCCCATTTCCACCCCCCAAACCCCCACCACTCCAACGATCGAGCCGTTCCCACCCCAACCCCAACCCCAACATCGATCGATCCCTGTCAACTACAGCAAACGATAAGGCAATTCGTCTGTCGACCAAGCATCAGGACGATTGTACTGCGGTAAATCGCGAACGCACTGCCGCGACAGGCGAACCAACAACAGATCGTCCTCCGCCTCTAAAATCGATTCGAGCTGCCAACGCAACTTCTCCCGCTCCCGAGGACTCAACCAACAGCGAAAAATCGAATACTGTAAGCGCGTCCCATACCCTTGTAACAACTTATACACCTTGCGCCAGCGTTTTGGAGAACGAATGTCATACGCAATCATGTACCAATGATGAAGTTCAGCCATCATCTCCTCCTCTAACGAACCACCAACCGAGCAAAACCATCACCTTCCCCCGACCATTCCTTTTCCAAAAGCCGCACCTCCAACTCCAACAAACGACGATAGGTCAGCGAATATCCCAAAACCGGATGCTTCCAACTTTCCCCCTTCCGGCGTTCGTACAATTCCACGAACTTCCGACGACCGCGATCGCTGAGCCAAACCCCATTCCCGCGCAGGTCGAAATCCGCCGTCACGTCCCACTGACCGCGATTGACCGACGCCACAACCGTCATATCCACCAAAGACACCCGAAAAATTTCCATCAAATCCAACGCCAGCGGCGGCGCTTGGGTGCGCGGTTGGTGATAAAACCCCAAAGCCGGTTCCAACCCCACCGCGAGAATGGCGTTCATCACGTCTTTCAGCAGCAAACCGTAGCCAAACCCGAGCAGCGTATTAAAACGGTCTTTCGGCGGTCGGCGGTTGCGTCCCTCAAACTGCAACTCTGGCGACACTTTCGCAGAAATCACCCGAGCCAGTCCCTTAAAATACAACGCCGCCAAGTTCCCCTCAATTCCCAACAACTGCGCCAGCGATTGCGCCGTCTCCACCTGTTTGAGCAACAATTTCATCTGTTTAACAGAAGCGGCGACAGCGTCCCGCGTTCCGTTGAGATTGCGCTGACACCGCATCAAAAACTGACGCTGTCCCCGTCCGCGACACGCCACCAAACGACGAGCCAAGTTCAAACAAACATCCGGTTGAGACAGTGCGGCGTACTGCTGGATGCGGCGCTGAATGCTGCCTCGCCGTCCGTCGAAACTCCCCACATAGCGCCCTCCGCCAGATATCCAATGCACGCCGATATCCTGACTGGCGCACAGGTGGAGCGCCTGGGTGGAAATCTGCGAAAAGCTGTGTAAGACCACTTGGCTAATTTGCCGCACAGCCAGGGTTTCGACCGATCGATCTCGTCGGGTAATTTTCAGTTGTTCCCCCGTGCGTCCGACGCGGGTTCCAGGTTCGAGGACATGGACGATTTGGCGATCGTCGTCTTTGGGAAACAGGCGCGAGGGTTGATGGGTGGCGTCTTGGAAAAAGCGCGTTTCTTCGGGTAAACAGACGATAGCCAGGGAGCAGTTTTGACAGAGCCGTTCGTTTTCGGTGATGGGCGGTCGTTCTGGGGAGTTTCGTAGGGCTTTAGCGCGATCGACGGCTGCTTTCACCTCGGCGCGACTGTTTTCATCGAAGGGGACTTTCACGAGGGCGTTATCGCCGTGGTAGCGGATGCGCCCTTCTCGAATCGGGTGTTTGGCAACGGTTTCGAGGAGACAGCAGTAGGCGAGAATTTGCAGGCGATCGCTCTCCCAAGCATCCCCCCCAACCCCCCTTTCAAAGGGGGGCGAAGGGGGGATAGGTTTTTGGGCGTCACGATGGGAGCGTCCTTTTTTATGTTCGTAGGGAATCAGGTGTCCGTCCCGCGTCCGTAGGGCATCGACGCGACCGCGCAATCCGAGGGTTTCGTCGGTGAGAAACAAGTCTTCCCATTCTCCGTCTTCAGTGCGATCGAGTTCTTCGTGGAGCCGACGGCCTTCAAAGACTGATTGGTTTTGGGTATAGAGTTCTTCGACTTCTTCGAGATAGAAAAGTCGCGGACAATAGGCAAGCGCGTGTAGCGCACAAACTCGCAGGGTTTCGGCAGTGATTTGCGCGTTCATGGGTTTGTTTTTGTATTTTTTGAAGTGTTGGTTTTATCATAAGAATATAAGTCTGCAATAGGACTTCAGACTCGTTAATTTTTTTCAGAAATCCGAGGGGATGCCCTCATCCCCCAACCCCTTCTCCCAAGGTTGGGAGAAGGGGAGGTCTATGAAATTTTCTCTGCTAATGTGAAGAGAAGGAGATATCTATAAAATATAAAAGTCCCTCTCCCAAGCTTGGGAGAGGGATTTAGGGAGAGGGCTGAATAATTGAACTGTTACTGAAAAATTTCTTCAGTTTTCAAGGAAAGTTCTGGAAATTGCGAATCTGCGATAATTTCCTCATTTCGATAAACTTTCGGCATCGCATCGGCAGCAAAAACCGTTAGACTGCGATCGCGCGGATCGACCACCCACACGCGCAACACTCCAGCCGCCAAATAAGCGATTGTTTTTTCCGCGATCGCCCCGAAAGATTGACCGGGAGACACGATTTCAACCGCCAACTCTGGAGCGATGGGGCAAGGGGAATCTTCGTCCCAGTCTGCTGAGAGGCGATCGAAGGAAACGTACAGCAGATCGGGAACGGGAACCCAATCTGTCCCGTTTCGCTTCAGTGTCACTGCCCAGTCTGGTTGAACGAAACCGCGATCGATCGCCCAAGCTTCCAGTAAGAACAGGAGTTTTTTTTGAGTACGAGAATGGCGAAACTTTGGCGACATTTTCGGAATCGCCTGTCCGTTAACCAGTTCGTAGGCGATATCTTCCTCGGGTAATGCTAGGAAGTCTTTTAAGGTTAGGTGAGGTGTTGTTGTAACCACAGCTTTTATCGACGACGAGAACGGCGTTTTTTAGAAGATTGCGAACTGGCAACGTTTCCCTGAATCGAAACCCAAGATCGATCGACAAATTCAGCACCAGCTTCTCCAACCGAGAAACGTTGAAAGGTTCCCCGGGTTGTTTTGCGATCGATCCACACCGGCAATCCAATTAAGCCGCGATCGTCTTTCACCAACCAGCGCACCGAACCATATTTTTCTCGATCTTCTTCTCGAAAGTACCGAACACCGTTCACCATCGCCCACGATTCCCCCAAACTCAACCCACCAAAGCGAGCATTTTTTTCAGGAGTCGATAAAGTCGTTGCTACGCGATCGCTTAACGTCACTGACGCAGTTTCCTCGTCTGAATTAATGCGAATTGCCAGCCGCACGTCCGTCAATATTTCCTGAAAATTCGGCTTAGAGAACGTTGCCGTGCTGTAAACCCCTTGGTGTTTTTTACTAAATTTATGATGGCGTTGTTTGCGAAGAATGCGCGAAATCGGCACGTCGTTACCCAACATCCCAATAGCTAACTTCACCCCAAGATGAGCGTTAATATCTTCCTCACCCACGAGCGACAAGAGCAAGCCATAAACCGTCGAAGGCGGCGGATAGCGATAGGTTTCCTTATAGTCTCGTGCAAAACTTCGAGGAAAGCTGGTACAGGGACAGTCTAGATAGAGCCAGTTTTTCATTAGGCAAAAATCCCCTCTTTGCTCAATTGTTCTTTCACCTGGTCTTTCGCTTGCTTCACACCATCAAAAACTCGAACGCCAAGCCCTTCTAATTTTTGACCGTAAGGCGTTTTGGCAATTTTACCACCGACAAATAACTCATTTGCTGGAATATCTTCCGCCTGAATCAACCGTTCCAATTCGGGACAGCCGATATCTTCACCCATGCGTTTGAAGCAGCCCATAATCCAAGGACTCGGATCGGAAGTCAAGCGAAGAATAATTGATTCAGGACGAAACTCAAACAAGAAACGTGAATGGTTGCCTCCAACATGGCGAACTCCAACCAGTGCGTCGAGCAGAAACGAAGCACGTTCTGGATTTTTTAGATGCTCGGGAGTCAGAGCGATCGTGTATTGATAGGCGGTCAAGTGCATTTGAGTCTGGTGAATTGAAGTTTTACCTTTTTCACCGCCTTTCGAGCCGAAAGCAACATCACCCCAGTACGGTTCGAGACTAACGGCGCGACAAACTTCTAAAGCACCCCGCCGTTTAACGGTTGCATTTTTGTTGTTCTTATCTTTTTTGGCATCCATGTAGCCAAAAAGATCGTCGTCGATGAATTTCTCGGCGCTGCACTTTTCGTCTTTGAAGGTGTACTGGTCGCGATCGGGATCGAAGGTGCGATTGATTTCGTCAGGATAGTGGTGTTGAAAATATTCCCGAAGCGCCCAACGAATTGAATCTGCGCTCACTGTTGTATATTGGTCGTTTCCTCGTGTAATCGTTTGTAGAGTGGCGAGTGTACTTCCGTCGCCTTCTCCGCGATTGTTAGCGGCGACAGCCGTGGGGGTAACGATGGTTGCAAAAAGATGAATTGACATGAGAACTCCTTGAGTATGAGGTTTGCCCTCTCCCCCTGCCCCTCTCCCAATATTGGGAGAGGGGAGTTAGAGAAGAAAGACAGTTTCCCGAAAGGTTTTAGCCTTCTGTATTCCAGTTCCCCTTCTCCCACCGTTGGGAGAAGGGGTTAGGGGATGAGGGCGACTCCGCAGCACTGGCGGCTTGATAAATAACATCAAGAACTCCATCTAAATCGCTTAAAACTTGGTGATTGGAAAACCGAATGACTCGATATCCGTAATTTTCCATTTCTTTCGTTCTGGCTGTATCGTACTCCACTCGTTCGGCATGGATGTCACCATCGAGTTCAACACCAAGCTTGCAGGCTGGACAGTAAAAATCAAGGATAAATCGACCCACTGGATGCTGACGACGAAATCGCAGTCCATGTAATTTTCGATTTCTTAAAGCCTGCCATAAACGAGATTCAGCAGGTGTCATCTGCTTCCGAAGTTGCTTGGCAGCCTGTTCGATTGCTGGCGTGGTTCCGCGAATTCGTTGAGATGTTTTCTTCATGATAATTGTTGTAAAAAACGTGACTTTAATCGAGGAGATTCATCTCCAAACCTTCCGAATCGAATTCAGATTCACTAGCTTTGTCTCCCAACTCGGATTCCTCGGAAGAGTCTTGAGACTTCTTCTTGTAAGTTGCGATCGCCAGTAATGCTAAATCCCGAGCTTGACGCCAGTTGTCATCGCTGTGAATCCAACGGGCAATTTCGATTCCTTTCCCAGTTGCTGCACCACTTTGAAAGCGACACAGGAAATCGACAAGTGCTGAAGAAAATTGTTGCTTTGTATTATGACGCTGCAACCGATAAATCGCCTTCTTTTTTGTTTTTGCGTAAGATTCTACATCAAATGTCCTTCCTTGATCTTTAGTTAATAAAATTTCTTCCCGTAGTAAACTGCCAAATGCACCTTTTACGGCATCAAATAGAACTTTTTCGTCTTCAGTCAAACGATCTGTCATTTTTGTTAATCCTTCTCGATCTGCTTTGTAGATATTCTCGGATTTCTGGAATTCAAAAAATCCGCAGTACCAAGGACGATCTGAAATTAAGTTTTCAGCCAGCCAAGCTAAAACCTTTGATGTTGCCAACCATGTCCGTTTTGTTTCAGTATCGGCAACTTGAACTCTAGATGGAAAGAAAGCCCGTGCCGTTTGATAAAGTTCTAACATTTCGGGTTTGGCACGAATGCGATAAACGGCTTGTTTGAGATAAGGTTGGTTTCCATCCCAAGTTTGCTTGCCCAGTTGATAGACTTCACAGTACTGGACACCCATTTTCTGGGCATTATCGCCAACTTTGTCCTCTAGTAAAAACCGCAAACCCGCTTCTCCCGAACCTGTGGCTCGGAATTGTTCGTAAGGTTGTCCTGAGAAGTTCCGTCGTAATATCACCCATTCCTTGAGATTGGTTACTTCTGGAATGGCAAGAGCAGAACGCAATCCTGGCCCGGGGAGTTTGTAGTAGCCACAAGCCAGGGGTAAAAACAGTAAGGCGACAAAACCAGACGGAGATTCTTTATAAGGTCCGTTGATGAAGCATTCGACTAAGCCAGGGAGGTGATGACCTTTTAGGGGAATTGCTGATTTGAATTTCCCCTTGCTGGTAAATGCTTCTTTGAGATCGCGGGTGTAGTAACAATCAAGGACGGGACGAAACTCCAGGGTAATTTCTGGCTGTCCGTCTTCGATGAGAAACCGAATTGGGCGGGTCGTTTTGGCTAGCGATCGCTGTTGGCTATGTTGAAGTAACGTTGAGGTAACGCCCTGGGTAAAGGTATAGCGACCTTGGGAATCGAGGTTGAGTGCGGGAACGTTGAGATAGCCGTTTTCGAGTTGGTAGGTACTGCGAACTAACCAAGTGATGGCATCGCGATCGCTCCCTTCCCAAGACAACCGAACTTCATCCTCGGTCACTTGCCAACTCAACGGCGCATCGTCGGGAGATAGTGCGTCTAAAGCTAAGGCTAATCCGCCTGTTGCGGCTCGATGCACTAGCAGCGTGTTTGGATCGGAAATGGAAAGGGTTAGTTTGGTCATATTTTATCGTTCGTAAACTCGCCAATAGTCGCGCCGTCCGCGAGATTCGGCATACTCAACAATGGCTACATCACCTTCGTACCGTTTTTTCATGCGCTTGTAACGATGTAGTGTGCTTGACGAGATTCCCAAACGTTTGGCAACTGTGGACGTATCGAAGGGTAACGGTTTCGGCCAATGGTCAAACAAGTTTAGTTGTCGATCGCTCATCTTTGTGTCCTCGTGTGGCGTGGGAAATATCGATCGCCAGCGTAGCAGAGCCAAAAGGAAATGTCAACTTCAGGTTACAGTAGTCACATCTAAAAATTTTTACTGTGCAGGAGTCACATTACAAGACGCACTGACCACTGTAGCCAGTGCGTCTTGCAAACTAGCGCCTTTTGGCGATCGACGATCGACAGACCCAAATCGGAGCGGTCACTCCAGGTAACAGGAGTCAGTGCCCAACGCCTAACGGCGATCGAAGGAAATTCACTCCGCTCACTTAGCATATTAAGACATCTCGTCATGCTGGATAGGCTCCTTTCGTCGAACAGTACTGCCATTCTGCTGAGGGTGCGATGGGATAGCCCTTAAACCGTTCCCATTGGCTTACTTGCTTGCTCGGTGCTACCAGCGGAACGTTATAGAGATTGAGTCGGCTTTTATCCCGTTGGAACTGCTCTCGGTCTTGTTCGAGTAAAGCTGTTACGGTAACGCCTTCCTGTCGTAAGTGGCCGGGATAGGTTCGCCACTCTCCATCGAGCCAGACTGAATCGCACTCGGGTTTTAGGGGACTTTCCTGTTGTTCGAGCCAGTTGGCAAGATCGGCTTGACTGACATCGCCTGAAAATGCCCGAACCATTTCCTGACCTCGATCGCGTTGAAATTTACTGTAAGGAAAACGTTTGGTATCGGGATAAAACAGGGCATCCAGCGGACGACCGCAATAGCGACGATTCAACCGCCCCAATCGCTGAATCAAACCCGCAGGGTCCGCAATTTGCGACAGGAGCAAGGTGGCAGATAAATCGAGCGACATCTCTGCGACCTGGGTGGCGATCGCTAAAACAGGCGAAAAGCATCCAAACAAGGTTGCAATGAAATGGGGTACGTCTCGTTCGTCCCGCAGAGGACAGCTTGGAACGAGCCGCACAAACATCTTCATTTTGAAAGGATTGGGCTTAAACGCATCTACCACGTCTCGATGATGTCGAACTCGGTCTTCGTAGCGAAAGCGACTGTGATACAGCAGTGCTTTTAATCCCCGTCGCTGTGCCTCTTCATAGACTTCAACCGCCGTATTGACTTGGTTGCAAACCCACAGAACCTTACCCCCCGCCGTCAGTTCGGCTTCCACCCGTTCCCAGTTTGGCTCGTCTGCATGCTGAAATCGATATCGAGGTTGGGCTTCCAACTCTTCCGGTCCTTTGACGACGTTCGGCGATTCTCCCACCGCTTGCTGAATTGCCTCTAACTGAGACGGTAAAAACGATGCAGACATCAGTAATACGGGAGCTTTCACGGTTTCGAGAAACCGCAACAACGCCCCAAAAAGCCGATTGTCATAGCAGTGAACTTCGTCGAAGACAAAGGCGGCATTGGCAATCGCCGGAAAGGTGTACATCGGACGGCGATGGCATTGCATCAACCCCAAAACGGTATCAACCGTGCAAACCGTGGCTTGAGCAGCGTATTCTTTGAACGATCGCAATTTCATTGCTGCTTCGTTTATCGTTCCATCCCCGACTTCTTCTTCTTCTCCAGTTCTCGCCAGTTCCAAGTCCACATCGGCTCGCGAGTGACTCAAAACCGACTTCAACTCGTCCTGCACGTAGTCAAGAAACCCTTCTGTACTGGTGCCTGTGGTGGGATAGCAGAAAAATAATTGGCGTCCGACGGCGTGGCGTTTTGCCCAGTGGTAAGCCCCAACGGTTTTTCCCGTACCGCATCCGGCTCGAGCCAATCCGACTCGTTCTGTGATGTTACCAAGGTCACGTTGAAACTTCCGTAGATCATTACCCTTCAACCGCGATCGAATCACGCGATCGAGATCGTCTTCAGTTAAAGTGCAATTCAAGGCATCTCTAACCCATGTATCGAGATCGATATCGTCATCAGCACTCGCCGAACCGATCGAATCTCCTGCCACGAGTAAAGCTTTCAGCAACGCCGTTAAGATGGGAGCGGGTTCCCAGTTAAAAAAGCCATCTCGTAAAATTTCTGCCTGTTGCGCTTTCAGACGAGAAAGCGACCATTCTAAAGTGGGCTTTCGGGACAGTTTGAGTTTTGCCGGACAGCCAATTTGACGCACCCCAAATTTCAACAAATTCTTAAAATCAGGATGGTTGAAATAAAACGCGATGCGATCGTCACCACAGCCCCAACGAATTTCGCCGAGATAGTTGGTTTTTGCACCTCCTTTCCCTCCTAATTTGAGATGATGTCCTCCGGCAACTGCCAGAGCCGTCATAAAATCACCCTCGGCTTGCTGCAACCATTCTCGAAATTCCCAAACCAGAAACATGGAGAAAATTTCGTGGCGAACCAGTTGGGGATTGACTTTGGGATTGCGTTTGGGTTTTGCTTTGGGCATATCCTTGCGGACAACCCCCTGAAAGTGGTTGTTGGCTTTCCCCCAATCGTGGAAATAAGCCGCCAATCGTGCAGTGTTCCTTAATTTGTCGAGACTGCAATCGAGATCGAACTGTTCGACGAGTCGATCGCCCAAAATATCGACCAACAAAGTGACGGCATTGACGACATCGGCTGTATGACCGACAAGGCTGTAAGAGCCCTTCCATTCTGTCTCAAAAGATTTCGCCAGTAAGCGATCGGGCTTCAATTCAAACTTCATTTCAACACTCCTTTACGGGATAAAACCAACCGCAGCCAAAGTGTTTTCGTCCACCCATTCCGTAACATTGCAGTTTAATGGAGTCTTCTTCACTCAAACCTTCAACACAAATTCCAAACCCCAAAACATTTTTATGATGGACTTGGAGCGCCCGGAGTGCTAAATCTCCATCGACGTTACTTTCAATGTGAACGGTTGCGTCAATGTCGAGTGCTTTCAACGCCCGTTGGCAAGACTCTAAAAAATGTACTGGAGCGTCGTGGCTGTGCCATTCTTTAAGTTTGAACGTGACAAGACGCGATCGCAATACTGCACTGGGTTGAGGTAAAGACATTCGCGGTTGAACTAAGCGCACGAGATGACCCCGCACGTCGAGGACAACGTTTTGGAAACTGCGATACCACTGCTGTACTTGTTCGGCGGGACAGCGCAAACGCAGGCGAGACTTGTGAGTCAGAAAAATCGTACCGTTTCGATCGCTAACGCCGGGAACACTGCACAGCAGAACTTCCGGCGGTAAGGAACTGCCACCGAGAGCAGTCGTTTTAAGGGCAGAATAAATTGAATAGCCATGATCGGACGGTAAGGTTTTTCCTCTGAGTGAAAATTGCAGTTCTATAAAATTCATCAGCTTGATGTCTCTTTCTAATTAAATATTACTCAAACGCTTGACTAGAGAATCTCAATTTTTCCTGCCCTCATCCCCCAACCCCTTCTCCCAACCTTGGGAGAAGGGGAGACCTGTCAAAGTCCCTCTCCCAACCTTGGGAGAGGGATTTAGGGTGAGGGCTACCCACTTAAGATTCAAACGCTCCACTTTCATACTGCCGTGCCATCGTTTCAACCTCCCGCTGCACCAAATCCACCAACTTCTGGGGCTTCCGAACCATCGCACCCTTGCCATACCCCAACACCCACCGCTTAATATCGTTGATGCCGCAAGCCGTAAACCGCAGCACGATCGATCCATCCTCACATTCCTCAATCTCCTGGCTCGAATGCCATTGACGCTCTCGTACAAACGGAGCCGTCTGCGCGTCGAACCAAATTTCCACCGCCACGGGATCGCCTCCCGCTTCCGCCTGGAAAATACGATCGAGATGCTTTTGCGCCTCAAACCTGGGATTGGGTTCAAATTTCACATCCAACAAACGGACTTGGCGAATGCGATCGATCCGAAACCAGCGAATCTCTTGCCGCAAATGGCAATATCCAATGAGATAAGGATTCGCTCGCAAAACATGAATCAAATACGGATCGAATTCTCGTTCCGATACCTCTCGCTTCGATGCCGCAAAATAGCGAACCCACAACCGACGACGCGATCGCGTCCCTTCGACGACAATTCGCCAAATGTCCGGATCGATCGCCGTTTGCGCCCCCACCCCAAACACCATCCGCTCGTCTGCAAGCTGCTGAAGATCGATATCCCCCCAACCCCCCTTTGAAAGGGGGGCGAAGGGGGGATGTAAACGTTTCGCGAGCTGTTCGAGTGCGTCGCGCAGCTCACGCTCGTACAATCCGGTATATCCAGATAACATCTGCGAACCGAGCGTCAGTGCCAACAACTCACCAGACGACAGTGGGATGGAAGGCAAACGCCAGGTTAAATCGGTGTAGTACCAACCCCGTTTGCGCGAGAACATTAACGGAGCTTGATAGCGATCGCGCAAAAATGTCAAATCGTCAGACATCGTGCGATCGCTGACCTCGCAAGCTCGAGCTAACGTCTTTGTCGTCTGACGTTCTCCACCACGCAATAAGTTATCAATTTGAAGCAGGCGTTCCAGTTGGCGAGATTTAGACATGAGCTTGTTTTGCAAGTCGTAGCCGTATCTTATCGCCCTAACTCTGCAACCAGACTTCAGACTTCTCAAAAAATTCCGACTTCTAAAAAGTCCCTCTCCCAACCTTGGGAGAGGGATTTAGGGTGAGGGCGACCTCCCTCAGTTCTACACCCCTCCCGAAACCACAGGGATCGATCGAAATTCACCGCTCGCCATCGATCCCTTTCCTAATACTGAATTAACTCCGCTCCGCCTCGAACTGACAAATCGAACTGGGATTAATGGGACAAGTCCCCGATTCAACCGGATTTTCCACAAAAATCGCTCGCACTAGGGTTTTCATCGTCGCAATCGGCGAAATATCGGAAATATCGTTATTTTGAAAATCCACCCAATTTAGACTTGACATTTGTGGTAAAATATGTATATTCCGAATCTCGTTATCTCGAATATACAATTCTGTCAAATTGGTTAACGCCGCTAAAGGTGAAATATCAACGATATCGTTGCCGTTTAAATACAACTCGTTGAGGGATTCCATCTGTTGCAAGCCCTCTAAATCGACAATTTTATTGTTGTCGAGATGGAGTTCGTACATTTCCGTCAACGGCAATAACGGCTCGATATCTTCGATTTTATTTTCATTGAGAGACAGGGTGCGTAAATTAACTAAACCGTTTAAAGCGGAAATAGTTTCGATTTTATTGTTGTTTAAAAATAGGGTTTTTAGATTGACTAAATCCCGCAGCGGTTCGACATATTCAATTTGATTGTCGTTTAAAAAAAGCACTTCCAGAGAGACTTTCCCCTCGAGGGCAGAAATATCCTGAACTTGATTTCGATCGAGATTCAACTTCCGCAAGTTCAACCCCGCTAGAGGACTCACATCAGAGATTTGGTTGTGACTCAGCAGCAGTTCCTCTAAATTCCTCAACTGCGATAGGGGCGAGAGGTCGGACAAATCGTTTAAACTCAAATCCAACCGCGTTAACTGCGTCAGAGACGCCAACGGCCGTAAATCTGTCAATCCTTGAGCGCTGAGATTGAGATCGGTGGTGTCCTGCAATTGCGCTTCCGCCGCCGCGCAATCAGTGGTTTCGGCGCGACGCAACATCACTTCGATGGTCTTTTGCGTCTGGGGTTCGAGGCTGTTTCGTTCCTCGCACCACGCCGAAAAAGAACGCACTTCTTGCGCCTGGAGTTCTCCGCCCAACACGGAGATTGTCACAGTCCCTGCGATCGCAATTCCGCGCAGTATTCCCTTCATAGCTTCTCTGTGCTGTATTGTCTGGATTTCCTCACACTCTAGCAATTCTCACCGACGAAAATCCGGTCAGTTTGTATCGATCTCGAACCCATCGACTACTCGGCGTCCGCCTCCCGAGTCCGCCAACGATAGACAAAATACCCCACCACCGCCGCTACTGCGAAACTGGCGAAGCCGCGATGGGATAACATGGCGATTTCCGGGGTGGGGAAGGGAACCAGAAAACTGGCGCACAGCAAGGCTGTCGCAATCCAAAGGCCGTTTTGGCGAAACTTGTAGCCGACGAATCCCCCCGGAAACAAGGCGATGAGGAATAACACCCAGGAGAGGACTTCCGTGAGTTGCTGTCGGGTTTCGGCGATCGCGTTCATAGTGAAATATCCCGAGAGGTTCGATCGAATCTTCGATCTGTATTTTAAACGCCCCCAACAGCAGTTAACGGTTCGTTAACCCTCCGCCACCATCGCCCGCAACACCAACGCCGGATCGACCCATCGATCGCCGTAGCGCATTCCCCAATGTAAATGCGGACCTGTAGTTCGTCCGCTCATTCCCACCCGTCCGATGCGGGCGGCGGCGGGAATTTGCTGTCCTTCCATCACTTGAATTCCACCCCGGCGATCGAGCAACATTTTTTGACCGTTCATCTGCTGCACCCGTCCGCCCATGTGACAGTAAATATGCTCCCAGTCCCCCGACTGAATCACCAACCCGACGCCACAGCGATCGTCGTCGATGACTTCCACCACCACACCCGACCACCAGCTTCGCACGTAACTCCCTTCCGGGGCGGCGATGTCCAATCCCGAGTGGAATTCATAACCGCCGCCCCCCGTAACGGAGGGGCGATAGCCAAAAGGAGAAGTATAAGCCTGGAAATTTTCCACAGGAAAAGACGCCCCCGCCCAAGCCGGGGTCGTCCTCCAACTCGTCGCCGTGGCCGATTCTGGGCGTCCGTTCCAGACGATCGCACCGAGGGCGCCGAGAAGAACCAAAGCGACGATGGATTTCGACGAACGAGACAGAGAACTGACGAGGCGAGACACCAGGGAACCAGCGATCGATTTCCGTCGGTTCAAAGCGAACCCGTGATTGGACTGAAAAAGCCGAGACATAAGTTGTGAAAAAGCGCGTGAAGAGAGAATCTGACCCGATTTTGTAGCCTGCTCTCGAGGGTTTGTCAAGATTGGCCTTTCGCGAGAGAGCGATCGCCGATCGCCTCGTACAAACCGTCACAGAACGAGGTCTCTAATCTTCGTTACAATCGTTTAAAACTCTCTTTAATATTTTTTAAAGAGGCGATCGATCGGCTCGATCGATTTCAGAGACCGATTTCAGACCTTAACTTCAGACTCTAACTTCAAACCCGAACTTCAAACTTTCAACAGGCCGTTTCTCAGGAATTTCCCATGTTTTCCCTCTTATCGGACTTATTTCCCTTCCGCCTCTCGATCGATACCACCACCGTCGCCGGAACCACCCTATGGTCCCTAGCCTTGTATTTAGGCTTTTTCCCCGTCGGCGAATGGGTCGCCGATCGCCTAATGCAGTGGTTCAACTTCGCCGAGCGATCGCTGTATACCTCCGAAAAAGAATTCGATCGCACCCGTCGCGGTCGCGAAGCCCAAAACGCCTTCTACGCATCACTTTTCAGCATCGTCCCTTTCCTCCTCGTCGGCGGCTTATTCGAGTACGGCGTCGAAATTGGCTTAGGTCGCAGTTGGGCGGTCAGCATCGGCACCATCGCCTGCATCAGCGGCGGCGTCTACGAACTCGGCCGCCGCGATGGGATGATGGGATGACGGGATGAGGAGATGAGGGGATGAGGGGATGAGGGGATGAGGGGAGAGGGGGAGAAAGGGAGAGGGAGAGAAAGGGAGAGAGGGAGACAAGGAGAAATTCTCATCATCCCATCACCTCATCATCCCATCACCTCATCATCCCATCACCTCATCATCCCATCACCTCATCA
>NZ_JBNGCO010000107.1:0-16252 GCF_049974805.1 Baaleninema sp. | reverse complement strand
TAAAGCCGCCCTAGAAGGGCGGGGTTTCAAACCCAAAATTTTCGATGAGGGGATGAGGGGAAGACTTTCAGCTCATCATCTCATCATCTCATCACCTCATCCTCTCCCATCCGGTTGGTTTCAAAAGAGTCTGTTAAAATCGGTGGCGAGACCGGAGAATTCCGTCAAAGTCATATTGTGGTGAGGGACTTTTCCGGTTCGATCGCGCTCCGAGTGTGGACAATATAAATAAGACTGCGTTGAACTCGCGACGGTCTGTCTGTTCGACCTGTCAGTCAATCTGTACGTGGGTCGTCGGACTGAAGAAAACTGCTTCTGAAGGTTTGGCTGCTGGTGTACTCCCCCAAAGCTCAAAAGATCGAGATCGATCGAGAGTATCCCTGTCCCTGTCGTCGTCCCGGTCGTCTGAAGCCGATCGCGCTGACAGATGCTTTTGGCTGCGATCGCTGCCAACAAATTTTCGTCTTGGACGAAAACGGAACCTCTATCGAACAACTGTCCACCCATTACCCCTACAAACAGGTGTGGCGTTGGACGGGGACTCAGTGGACGCGGGCGCGGTCGGGTTTGAAAGAAACCTATCTCCCCCTCGCCCTAGGCGTCATTTTGGTTCTGGCGATTATTTGGCTGCCCTTGGCGTTGCGCTTGCCCGTGGGAGCGAATACAATTCCCTGGATTATCCTAGTGGTTCTCTTGGCAATTTTGCCTGCATTTTTAGTGTGGCTGGCCTATCGGCGTGATTCCTGATGACAACTGATTCTCTGGAAATTTGCGACAATCCTATCACCGCAGCGCGTCGCGCCTATCAAGCGTCGTTGGGACTGGCGAACGCGAAAAGCGTCGATCGATCGAACGCGCTGTTGCGGATGGCGGAGGCGTTGCGCGACCGTCAAGACGATATCCTCGAAGCGAACACCCTCGACCTTGAGGCCAGTCGCGATATGGCCGTCCCCGATTTGTTGCTGGATTGGCTCAAATTGACCCCAGAACGGCTACAAACAGCGGCGAACATCTTGCAACGCCTCGGGGAGCTTTCTGACCCCATTCGCCGCGTGACGAACACGCCGTTACAAGTCGAACAGGCGCAAACCTACTGTCAGTTGATGCCCCTCGGGGCGATCGCGCTGATTTACGAAGCCTTTCCGGAACTGGGGGCGATCGCGGCGGGAATGTGTCTGAAAACGGGCAACAGTATCGTCCTCAAAGGTAGTACGGAAGCCAGTCAGTCCAATACAGCCATCGCCCGCGCCCTCCAAGACGCCCTCGCCGATACCGACCTCCCCTCCGGCTGCATCGAACTGCTTCCGGCGGACGTGGGAACCTCCATTCGCGAACTCGTCAGTCAGGAACGCTATCTTAGTTTAGTCATTCCCTACGGTCGCACGAGTTTGGTTCAACCCATTGTGGAAAAAGCTACCGTTCCCGTGTTGCGGGCGGCTATCGGGAACTGTTATCTCTACTGGTCGCCGACGGGAAGTTTGGACGCGGTGCGATCGATCGTCCTCGACAGTCATTGTAGCGATCCCGACCCCGTCAACGCCATTGAAAAAATCCTCGTTTCTCCCGAACAAAAAACCTCTTCTCTGGTGAGTTTGTGGAATACTTTACGGGAAAAAGGATTTGAAATTCGCGGTGACGAACGCTTAGTTGAAGAATATCCCGATTTGGTGCTGGCTGATAGCAGCGAATGGAGTCAACCCTATTTGACCAAAACTATCGCCTTTAAAAGGGTCGATAGTTTGGAATTGGGCATTTTTTGGATTAACCAATACAGTAGCGGTCACGCCGATTGTTTGGTGACGGAATCCTACAGCGAAAGCACGGAGTTTTCCCTCGGCGTTAAAAGTGCCTCGGTGTATATTAACGCTTCTCCCCGATTTTCTCGACTTCCCAAATCGGGAAATACCATCTGTTTGGGAATGTCCAATCAAATGGGACACTATCGCGGTTTTATTAGTTTAGAAGCCTTGACGCGCGTGAAGCACGTCATTCAAGGACACGAGGGATAATTGATAATTGATAACGGTCTTCACTCGTTCCTGAAAAAGCTCCCTCTCTCCTGTCCTTTGTGGTTCGATAGAAAAACGATTAACTATCACATTTTAGATGTATTGTCAATAGAAAAACAGCATCGATCTGAAGTCGTTTCGCCGTTGAGGTTGACGCGAGACGCGGCATCGTTGTGAGACACTAGAAGTTCTAGCAGTTATCCTCTCGATCGACTCGTCCTAGGCCATGAGGAACGCACGGGAATCCGCAAAAGACTTAATTTGGCAGTTCTGGCCGACGCTACCGATTTATCCCTACGGCAAACGGCGCACCCTCCGTCACGAGGTCGTCAACAATGCGGTATGGACCTTCGACCAACTGCAAGGCATTTTCTACGTCACCGTCCCCATTCGCATGACGGTGGTGAAACTCGACGAGGGGGGATTGTTGGTATATGCCCCGGTCGCCCCCACTCGGGAATGTTTGCGCCTCCTCAACGAACTGGTGGCGCGACATGGCGAGGTGAAGTATATTATCTTCCCCACTTCGTCGGGGTTAGAACATAAGGTGTTCGTCGGACCCTTCGCGCGGTGTTTTCCCCAGGCGAAGGTGTATATCGCGCCGAGTCAGTGGAGTTTTCCCTTCAATTTGCCCCTGAGTTGGTTGGGATTTCCCAAAAACCGCACGTTTATTTTGCCCGAGGAAGCCAGTCACGCGCCGTTTGGGAGTCAGTTCGACTACGAGATTTTGGGGCCGGTGAATTTGGGAACCGGGACCTTTGAAGAGGTGGCTCTGTTCGATCGTCGATCGCGATCGCTGTTGCTCACCGATACCATTGTCTCAGTACCGGAAGACCCTCCGGCGATCGTTCAGTACGAGTCCTATCCGCTGTTGTTCCACGCCAGAGATACCGCCGAAGACGACTTTGCAGATACAGCGGAAAACCGTCGTAAAGGTTGGCAGCGGATTTGTCTGTTTGCCTTTTATTTTCAGCCTAGCGTTCTGGAAACGCGCAATTGGGGGCAGGTGTTTCGGGAGTCGGTGAAAGCTAAGGATCGATCGCGGCGGGGCTATTTCGGCTTGTTTCCCTTTCTGTGGAAACCGGATTGGTATCGCTCGTTTGAGGCGTTGCGCAGTGGGGGGCGCCCCTTTGTCGCCCCAGTGTTACAGACGTTGATTCTCAACCGAGCGCCCAAGGAAACCTTGGATTGGTGCGATCGCGTATCGTGCTGGGGCTTCGAGCGTATCGTTCCCTGTCACTTCGACGCTCCGATTTCCGCCACGCCCCAACAGTTTCGCGAGGCGTTCTCGTTTTTGGAAAAATATCCCCAGTGCGATCGATCTTTACCCGAAACTGATTTACAACTGCTGCGAACTCTCGATGCGAGGTTGAACCGAAGCGGGTTGGTTCCGCCTGCCCAGGAACGGGTTTGATGGTGCGATGCGGTGGTGGGATGATGGGGTGAGGGGATGATGCGGTGATGAGGAAAGATATGCCACAAACGCTGACTTTACCGAAAATGGGGTGCGGAACCTGGGCTTGGGGAAACCGCCTGCTGTGGGGATACGACGAAAGCATGGATTCCCAACTGCAAGCCGTGTTTAACCTCTGCGTCGGAAACGGTGTGACCCTGTTCGATACCGGGGATTCCTACGGTACGGGGCGGTTGAACGGACGCAGCGAGACGCTGTTGGGACGATTTGCACGGGAGTGTCTGGCAGCGAACCGCAACAGTATTTGTATTGCCACCAAACTCGCCCCCTTTCCCTGGCGACTGACGCGAGAGGCGATGATTTCAGCTTGTGAGGCGTCGGCGCAGCGGTTGGGGCGAAACGTCGATTTGGTGCAAATGCACTGGTCTACCGCCAATTACGCCCCCTGGCAGGAACCGCCGTTACTGGACGGGTTGGCGGATTTGGTCGATCGCGGTTGGGTTAAAGGCGTGGGACTGTCCAATTACGGACCGAAACGATTGCAGAAAGTATATCGCCGATTTCGCGATCGAGGCGTTCCCATCCAAACGTTACAGGTTCAATATTCTCTACTTTCAACCTATCCCGTCACCGAATTGGGATTAAAAGACCTTTGCCACGAACTGGGAATTCAACTGATTGCCTATAGTCCCCTCGCCTTGGGAATGCTGACGGGGAAATATTCAGAAAAACAACTTCCCCGAGGGTTGCGGGGAGTGCTGTTCAAGCAAATTTTACCCGGTGCGCGTCCGCTGTTGGGCTGTTTGGAGGCGATCGCTCGATCGCGCCAAAAAACCATGTCCCAAGTCGCCCTGAACTGGTGCATCGCCAAAGGCACTATTCCCATCCCCGGCGCCAAAACCCTCAGCCAAGCCCAACAAAACATCGGTGCATTAGGATGGCAACTCGACACGGGAGAAGTGGCCGAACTCGACAAAGCCGCCGCTGGCGTTCCCAAAACAATGGTTCAAAACAACTTCCAAACCCGATGAGGTTTTTCCCGGACCAGTCAGCAGGTAAGGGCTTCTTCCTTGTCCTCATGACCCCATCATCCCATCATCCCATCATCTCGATCGTACCCTCACCTCATCACCGTCCCGTAATCGGTTGGCAGCGGCGCAACGCCAAAACGATAGCCTCGAGGCTGACGGGTTTGGTGATGAAATCGCTCATGCCGAGTTCTCGACAAGCCTCCTCGTTTTCCTGCATGGCGTTGGCGGTGACAGCAATTACGTGGGGACGTTCGTCAGGAGACCACTCCTCGAAAATGCAACGAGTGGCTTCGAGACCGTCCATTTCTGGCATTTGAATATCCATCAACACCACGTCGTAGGCTCTACGACGCACGAGTTCGACAGCTTCTCTGCCGTTGTTGGCGACATCTGCCTCGTACCCCAACCGCTTTAACAGTCGGAGCAATACCTTTTGATTGACCCGATTGTCTTCTGCTAACAGAATTCGTAACGGGTACTGTTCGCTAAATTGCACGTCCATGATGCAGGTTCGAGGCAAAGACACCGAGGGATTCCCGGTGCGACGTTGGGGCTTAGGTCTAAAAAGACAATTTCTACTGTACACCGGGAAACTCGATCGACTAGACCGGAAATTGATGCGTTCCTCGCCAAATTAGGCAAGGACGAAATCGGTATTTCCAGCAGAGGCTACGTTATCTTGCGCTAACGCGACGCCACTTTCGGAGAAATTATTGCTAAGAATAATGCTGGAGGCTTCTCCGGCGGCCGTATTGCTGTAAACGGAAAAGCCGGGGTCGTCGGCAGCCAAAATGTTATCGGTAATTGTCAGTTCCTCGGGGTCGGGGACTTCCGTACCGCGCACGAACAACAACGACCCGGTGGTATTGGCGCCGCTGAAACCGCTGACGGTGTTGTCCGTCAGGCGGAGGTTGGTGAAGTTTCCGTCTCGTAAGGTAATGCCGCCGTCGGTATCTGCGGTTCCGGCATCGCCCTCGCCCTCGATGGTATTCCCCGAAATTGTAATGTCGCTGGCGGGGGTGGCGGTATCGGTCGACCCGGTGACTTGAATCCCCGACCCGCCGTCGGCCGGGACGGCGATGGTGTTGTTGGAGATGCTGATACCGGTAATGTCTTCGGCGGCGATGCCGTCGCTGCTGGCGGAGGCGTCGTTGATATCGATGTCGTTGTTGCTGACGGTGGCGTTTTCGAGGTTTTGCAGGTCGATGGCGGTGCCTTCGACGTTGGTAAATTGGTTGTCGGAAATCTGGACGCCGGTGCGGGTTTGGCTGGGTTGGACGCTGAGTCCCGCCCCGCTAAAGACGCTGTTTTGCACCACTAAGTTATCTCCGGTGTTGTCGGCGTTGAGGTCGGCGGTGAATTCGAGACCGTCGAGGGTGACGTCGGCACTGGAAATTTCGACGGTGGCGGTGATGCTGGCTTCGTCTCCCCGGCCGTCGTCGTTGCCGGCCAGTCCGGCGTTGGCGCCGAGGAGCGTAACGGACTGGCTAATCTCGAAGCTGTCTTCGTAAGTGCCGATGGCGATGCGAATTGTATCCTGGGCGTCGCCGACGCTGACGTCGTCGTTGTTGCCGATTTCGTCGTCTTGGAGGGCGTCGGCGATGCTGCCGTAGATGCGAACGGTGCCGGAATTGTCGGTGTCGGTGGAGATGCTGACGTCGATATATTCTACGTCGGCGTCGTTGAGGGTACTTTCTCCGGTGTCGGTGAGGCTGATGTTACCGTTGCTGTCGATGGTGATGGCGTTTTCAACGGTGTCGCCGTTGTCGGTTTCGACGGTGGTAACGGTGAAGCTGGTGGCGTCGAGGGCTGCCACTTGTCCGATGTCTCCGGCCAGGTCGGCCACGAGGAGTTCTGCCCCCCGTAGTTTGGGGGTGGCGGTGAGGTTGGCGTCGTCGTTGGTGTCGTCGTCGCCGCCGTCGTCGCCGCCGTCGTCGATGGGAATGTCGATGTTGGGGGAGAAGGTTTCTTCGGTGATGTTGCTGGCGGGAACGCCTTTGAGGACGACTAAAACTACGTCGGAGTTGCTGCGGCGGATAATGGTATCGTTGACGTTCAAGCCGTTGCCCTGTTCGATGTCGATATCGTCGAACCTTAATCCGCCGCCGAGAAGCAGTTTGTCCCCTTCGGCGGTGTTGAAGTCGAGAACGGTGTCGGCACTGCCTTCTTCGGCGATGAGGGCGAAGATATCGGCTCCGGCACCGCCGCTGACGGTATCGTTGCCCCCTTCTCCGAGAATTCGATCGTTGCCTTTACCCCCGAAGAGGGTGTCGTCGCCGTCGCCGCCGAAGAGGGTGTCGTCGCCGGTGTTCCCGGCGATGACGTCTTCTCCTTCTCCGCCGGAGAGGCTGTCGTTGTCTTCGCCGCCGAAGATGACATCGTTTCCGGCGTCTCCGTTAACGATGTCGTCGCCGTTATCTCCGGACAGGGTGTCGTCTTCTTGGCCGCCTACGAGGATATCGGCTTCGGCCCCGCCAAAGATGGCGTCCGCCCCGGCGTTTCCTGAAATGGTGTCGCTGCCGTTGTTCCCGGTGAGAAGGTCGGCGCCGATGTCGCCGAAGATGAAGTCGTTGCCTTCGCTGCCGTTGACTTGGTCGTCGCCTTTTCCGGCAAATACTGTATCGTCTCCGAGTCCGGCGAAGATGATATCGTTGCCTTGACTGCCGCCGAGGAGATCGTTGCCGTCTTCGCCATAGATCAGGTCGTCTTGGACGCCGCCGTTGATGCTGTCGTCTCCGACGCCGCCGAAGAGGGTGTCGCGGCCGGTTCTGCCGTGGAGGATATCGTTGCCTTCTCCGCCGGCGAGTACGCTGTTTCCGGCGGTGCTGTCGAGGGTGTCGTCGCCGGTTTCTCCCCGGAGGATGTCGTCGCCGAGACCGCCGTAGAGGAAATCGTTGTCGGCTCCGCCGAAAAGCTGGTCGTTTCCGGTTTCGCCGAAAAGCTGGTCGTTGCCGGTGTTTCCGGACAGGAAGTCGTTGCCGAGACCGCCAAAGAGGGTGTCGTCTCCGTCGTTGCCGCCGATGGCGTCGTCGCCGTCTTCGCCGAAGAGGAAGTCGTTGCCGTTCCCGCCGGACATGGCGTCGTTGTTACCGCCTCCGAAGGCGAGGTCGTCTCCGTCGTCGCCGGAGAGGACGTCGTCGCCGAACAATCCGTAGAGGGTATCGTTGCCCCCTAGGCCGAAGACGGTATCGTTGGCGTTGGTGGCAGCAAATTCGTTGTCGTTTTCGTCTAGGGTAACGTTGAGACCCATTTCAGCCATTGGAAACACTCCCTCACATCGAGAAAAACAGCGAGACACACGGTTGCTAACACGCGGCGGGGCGTGCGGATGGTTGGCTCTATTACCGCGACGGTGACGGTGATGACGGACTTCGTTGTCCGATGCCCGACTGGATAGGCGTCTGGGGTCGCGATCGAGGCACTATCACGTTAACATGCACGTTAACTCGACGTGCTAGATTACTGTTGGGTTGCCGAACGCTATGAAATAACTCCGTTCTGGCAGAGCGATCGATTTTCTTCGGGACCTGCTAAATTCCCGGTGGCGGCGGCAACGACGACTCGTCCCCGACCCCCCGATCCCCCGATGCGTTGTGTTTGAGAGGTTAAGTACGATCGTGGCTCACCCTAATTCTCTTCTGTTTTCGGTTCCTCCGATTCGCTTTGGGACGGATGGCTGGCGCGGTACGATCGCTGCCGATTTTACGTTTGAACGGGTGGCTCGCGTGGCCCCCATCGCGGCTCGAGTGTTGGAGGAGACTTACGGCGAGGAGGCTCGGTTGAAGAAGTCGATCGTTGTTGGTTATGATCGACGCTTTATGGCAGAGGATTTCGCTCAGGTGGCTGCCAATGCCCTCGTCGCCGCCGGTTATAACGTCCTTCTGGCTCAAACTTACGCCTCTACCCCTGCCTTCAGTTGGGCGGCTCATCGTTACGGCGCCCTCGGGGCCATTGTCATGACCGCCAGTCACAACCCGCCGCAATATCTGGGGCTGAAGGTTAAAGGCGCTTTTGGCGGTTCGGTGTCGCCGGAGGTGACGCGGCAAATCGAGGCCCGTTTGGATTCGGAAGATTCTCTGCTGGCGGAGTCGGTGGGATCGATCGAATCTTTCGACCCTTGGACGGATTTCTGTGCGGATTTACGCACGAAGGTCGATATTGACGGTATTCGTAAGGTACTGGAGTCGGGACGCTTGACGGTGTTCGCTGACGTGATGCACGGTGCGGCTTCGGGAGGTCTGCTCAAAATCCTCGACGCCCCGGTGCGGGAACTTAACGGCGATCGCGACCCCCTCTTCGGCGGTAGCTCCCCGGAACCCCTCCCCCGCAATCTGGCCGGGCTGTTCGAGCAGATTAAAACCCACCGTCGGGAAACTCAGGGGCTTTCGGTGGGACTGGTGTTCGACGGCGACGGCGATCGCATCGCTGCGGTGGACGGTGATGGTAATTTCCTCAGCTCGCAAACCCTCATCCCCATCCTCATCGAACATTTGGCGAAACGAAAAGCACTTTCTGGGGAAATTGTCAAGACGGTCAGCGGGTCGGATTTGATTCCTCGCGTGGCCGCGCTCTACGATTTGTCGGTTGACGAAACCCCCATCGGCTTTAAGTACATCGCCGATCGAATGCTGAGTTCGGACGTACTGCTCGGCGGCGAGGAATCCGGCGGCATCGGCTACAATACCCACATCCCAGAACGGGACGCCCTGCTCTCGGCTCTCTATGTCCTCGAGGCAGTGGTGCAGTCAGGAAAAGACCTCAGTACCCTCTATCGGGAATTGCAGGAAAAAACGGGGTTTGTCTCGGAATACGATCGCATCGATTTGCCCCTGGCTAATATGGACGTTCGAGCGAAATTAGTCGATCGACTGGAATCTCAACCTCTGACGGAAATCGCCGGAAAAGCCGTCACCGACTGTCAAACCACCGACGGCTACAAGTTCCGCCTCGACGACGGAAGCTGGCTGTTAGTCCGCTTTAGCGGCACGGAACCCGTATTACGACTCTACTGCGAAGCGCCCGATTTGCAACAGGTGCGATCGACCCTCGATTGGGCGAAGTCCTGGGCGAAAGAGGTGGAGCGGTGAGGGGATAAGGGGGTGATGAGGTGATGGGATGTATATTTTTTTTGCAAGCTGTTGACAAATTAGCGAAAGTATGTATACAGATCGAAGTATCTTTGAGTTCCTTCGTCTTTTCAGCTCCCAATTAAATTGACGGATTCACGAAAACTCTTGCCTAGTCAGGGTTTCAAGAGTTTCAGAATTGTTGTACGCCAGCAAAGGTGACGAGGCAATGAGGAGAGAAAAGAGGCGGTATTTAGTCGATTCCACTCCAAATCGACGGTTTTTATCCCCTGTAGGCTTGCCTCCTCTCAGCACTTCCTACTTGCTGCTGGCTCTGTTGGCAAGTTGGGGATTTCCTCAAATCAGTTGGTCTCAATCGGTGGTTCCAGCCAACGACGGAACTGGAACCCAGGTGACGCCTTCCGGAAATCGCTACGAGATCGATGGCGGTCGTCTTTCCAACGACGGAGACAACCTCTTTCACAGCTTCCAACAACTCGACCTCGAGGCGGGAGAAAGAGCCAATTTCCTCACCTCTCCCGAGATTCAAAACGTCTTCGGACGCATTGTCGGCGGCCGTACTTCCCAAATTAACGGTATTCTCCAACTGACTGGCAGTTCGGCTAACCTGTTTCTCCTCAATCCCTCCGGTTTCCTCTTCGGACCCCAGGCACAGTTGAACCTTCCGGCGTCCTTCTTCGCCACCACCGCCTCGGGAATTGGCTTTGATGGCGGTTGGTTCGAGGCGGTGGGAACGCCAGATTATACGGCGTTGGTGGGAACGCCGAACGAATTTCGGTTCGACAGTTCCGGAACGATTCTCAGCCAGGCGGATTTATCCGTGAACTCGGGGGAAACCTTGGGGTTCCTCGGCGGAACGGTGACGGCGACGAATCGCCTCGCGGCGGGTCGTCTGGTGGTGACGGCGGTGGCTGAGGGGAATCGCTTGCGGGTGAGTCAGCCGGGGTTTCTGTTGAGTTTGGAAATTCCGGCTTCGGTGTCTTCCCTGACACCGCTACAGCTTCCGGAATTGCTGACGGGGGGAGAGACGGTGAAGCTCTCTCAGGCCGATATCGCGGCGGATTCGGTACAGGTGGCGGGGGGAACGGTTGAGGTCGATTCTAGTACGGTACGGGTTTCGGGGGAGTTGTCGTTGGTGGGGGAAACGGTTCGGTTGCGCGATCGCTCCTCCACGCCGTTACAGATCGAAACGGGAGACACTCTCCAAATTTGGGGCGATCGAACCCTGGATATTTTAGCCTTAAACCATCTCGACACCCCACCTCTCGTTAGCGGTGGCGATTTGGTTTTACTCGGAAACGGTATCGTTTCCACGGATTCCCATTTCCGCAGCGGTGGCGATTTTCGCGTTCTAGGAACGGCATCGTTACAAAGTCTCTTCGACCCGATTATTTTAGCGGTTGGCGATGTCTCCTTCGGCGATTATACGGGAGCGGCGTTGAAAATCGAGGCGGGAGGCAGTATTTCGGGGGGAAATATTACGATTACCTCGCCGGATACTTCGTTGAGTGGCAGTTTCCCCAACGACCCAGATTTGGAAATTTTAACCACGCTACCCAGTCTCATTTTACGGGCGGGAGTGGCAGCGTCGAATCCTACAGGAGCCTCGCCGGACTTTACGCTTTCAGATTCGCCGACGACGCCGGGAACCCTCGATATCGGAGATGTGGATACGGCGACGGACCAAATTGAAGGGGGGGTCGTCATTTTAGAGGCTCCCGGTTCTATTAATTTAGGAAACGTCAATACGGCGGGATTGGAACTCGGTGGCGATATTACGATCGCTTCTCAGGAAGCGGTAACGGCGGGAACGCTGTTTTCTGGCGGTGGCGATATCTCGATAGTCAGCGAAACGGCATCGGTGACGGCAGAGAACATCATCGCTACGGGACTTGAGGGCGGAGATATCGAGGTTTCAGCGGGAACGAGTTTGAGTTTGGGAAACGTAGACGCAGAAGGGTTGGCCGAAAGCGGAGGATCGATCGATCTCTCGTCTCTCGGCGATGCGGAGATGGCCTCCATCGACGCCAGGGGAGCGGTTTCGGGAGGATCGATCGATCTCAAACACCGTCGCCTACGAGTCTCGGATTTCGTCTCTTCGGGAATCGTCAGTGACGATACCAGTTCCATCGCGGGGGGGGCGATTCGAGTGGAACTGACGGACAACACCGCCTCGTTTATCGTCGGAGACTCCACCACCAACGGAACCCAAGGCAGTTTGACAGCGGACGCCAACGCCATCGACCCCACCTTTATCGCTCCTGCGGGAACGGTGACGCAAGGGGACATTACCATCGTGACCCCCACGCCGCCGCCGGATATCCCCAATCCCTCAGATACCACGGATACAACGGATACGACAGATACGACGGAGGCGGAAGAGGATATCGAACGGTTGCAGCGAATTCCCGAGAAGCCGTTGGAGATTCCGCTAACGACGATGGCAGAAGTCGTCAACCCGGAAATTCGCTATACCCAAGACTATACAAACTATTTGGGACTCCCACCCTCTCCAGAGGTGAGTTTGGCCAAAACTCGCGAGATTTTGGGACGTATCGAACGACAAACGGGGGTCAAACCGGCTTTGGTGTACGCACAGTTCGTTCCGGCAGGGTTGGAGGCGACGCCGCCCAAACAAGCGGTGTTGAATCTCGAGGGATTGGCAGTTCGGGAAGTCTTGGAAATCCTCGTGGTTACGCCGTCGGAACCCCCGCTTCGGGTGGTGGTTCCCGAGGCGACGCGGGAACGGGTGGAGGCGGTGGCGTTGGTGTTTCGAGGCAATCTGACGAACCCTCGCCTGCGGCGGAGCGATCGATACCTGACTCAAGCCAAGCAGCTTTACGATTGGTTGATTCGTCCGTTAGAAGGGGTGTTGAACGATCGCGAAATCGAGAATTTGACCTTCGTCATGCCGTCCAGGTTGCGGACGCTTCCCGTGGCGGCGTTGTTCGACGGAAACGGCTTTCTCATCGAATCTTACAGTGTCGGCTTGATGCCGAGTTTGAGTTTGACGAATACGGAATACGCCGATATCCACGACGTACAGGTGTTGGCCATGGGGTCGGCACAGTTCGACCCCGAAACCGCCTTGAGTCCGCTTCCGGCGGTGCCGATTGAGGTGACGACCATTGCAGAGCGATTATGGCCGGGAGCGGCCTTTCTCAACGAGGCGTTTACCTTGGAGAACCTTCGATCACAGCGGGAACGAACCCCTTACGGTATCGTTCATTTGGCAACTCACGGGGAGTTTTTGGAAGGGGAAGCGGATAATTCTTATATTCAATTGTGGGACAGGAAGTTACGGCTCGATCGCCTGCGTCAGTTAAATTGGAGCCGTCCCCCGGTGGAACTATTAGTATTGAGTGCCTGTCGGACGGCAGTGGGAAGTGAAGACGCTGAGTTGGGATTTGCAGGGTTGGCGGTAGCCGCTGGGGTGAAAACGGCGTTGGGGAGTTTTTGGTACGTCAGCGACGACGGCACGTTGGGGTTGATGGCGGAGTTTTACGCGCAGTTGAAAACGGCGTCGATTAAAGCTGAAGCGTTACGTCAAACGCAGTTGGCCATGTTGCGGGAAGAGGTTCGAGTCGAAAACGGAGAGTTGGTGACGTTGGGGGGAACGGTTTCGTTACCGGATGCGATTTCTCAACGGGTTTCGGATAAGTCTTTCGCGCATCCTTATTATTGGTCGGCGTTTATGTTAGTGGGAAGTCCGTGGTAGTTGTGGGAGCTTACCACAGAGGCACAGAGGACACGGAGGGAGATTTAAGGGTTAAAGTTAGGGGGGTACTCTCGGTTTTTGACGTGGATGACGGGTGGTTAAAAGCGGCGATCGCATCGGGGCTTTTCTCGGATTTTTTAACCTTGGAAATCCTGTGTGTTCAATCACAAGTTGAAACTGGAAATCTTCGGTTTTTTATCCCTATAAAAGGTTAAGTTTTTTTGAAATGCTGTTGCATTCGCGAAAGTTGTGTTATCCTATAACTATAATGGGGAAATTGTGCGCCTAGAGAGAGAGGTTTGACCGAACGCCCAAGTTTTCGTCGTTACCGGAATGCAGCATTTTGGAATCCCTTTCGTCGCATCGCTGATTTTCTGAGGTATCCGCCTCGGATGCTCGTCGCCAGTCGTCATTCTCAAGACGGCGGCTAGTCAGATTGGGGATGGACGGAAAACGAAACTCTCGACAAATTCAAGCAGCCAGAGTACGATCTATTTTACCCCTCGATGCCGACAATCGCATGCGTCTCGAGTATATCGAAAAAACGATCGAAATCCTTGATCGCACTTCCTGCGCTGGCGTCATCTATAGCGATGTTTTAGTTTTAAAAAAACGCGATCGCAGCCATCGCATTTTCCCCTTCAATTTAGAACCGTTGCTTCATGGCAATTATAGCGACGCCTGCGCGGTATTCCGAAAACAGATATGGCGAGAGGTGGGAGGCTGCGATACAGAAATCCCCGCAAACCTCGGTTATGAAGACTGGACGTTTTGGCGAAGTGTCGCCGAAACAAATTGGGTCTCCGCCGTTTGCGGGGGAAAATGTATAGCAAAATACAAATACCTGGAGAATCGAGAGCCAAAACCCCTGAAATCTCGTGAAGTCAGTTTTTCTGTCACCCTAAACGGCGAAGAGCCAACAAATTGGAAATTCAACAAAGGTTCTGAGGTTCTCTTCGAGTACCGGATGCGTTCCGACTCGATGGCGAACACTTGTAATATCCCCGAAAATCCAGAAAAGCTATTTTCCTACATTTATCAAAAGCATCGAAGTCTATACAAATCTCCCTGGCTGCAATTTTTCATAGAAAAAGAATCTGAAACGATGCGGGAAAAGCCTCGCATGGATGTGCTACCCCAACAGTTACGACAATTTCAGCGGCGACTTCAGGAAGATTTGAGATTATCAAAAACACCGATGTCGTCTCAGCCGTTGGTAAGCGTCTGCATTCCCACTTACAACGGAAGCCGTTTTTTAGCCGAAGCGTTAGCGAGTGTCGAAAAACAGACATATCTAAATTTAGAAATAATCGTCGCTGACGACGGTTCGACTGACGAGACGGTAAAGATTATCGAGGCGTTTCGAGACAAGTCGGAAACGCCACTGCATCTGTTTCGCAACTCCCGTCTGGGAATGGTACGAAATTGGAATTTCTGTCTGGAGATGGCGACGGGAAAATATATCAAGTTTCTGTTTCAAGACGATGTGTTATCTCCCCGCTGTATCGAGGCGATGGTGGAATTGGCGGAATCTGACAGCGACATCGGCTTAGTATTTGCACCCCGAATTTTACTCCTATCTGACAACGCCGACACCATCCCCGAATTGATGGAGGTTTATCAAATTTGTCACGACGTTCATCGTGGATGGACAACCTTAGAATCGATTCAAGAAGGAAGCCGACTTCTCGAAGATTATCAACTCCTCGAATCGCCAATCAATAAAATCGGAGAACCCACAGCAGTATTAATTCGCCAATCCGCCTTTGAAACCGTGGGAAACTTCGATGTGGAATTGCGTCAACTGGTGGATGTAGAAATGTGGTGGCGGATTCTAACGCGGTTTAAAGTGGGATTTTTAGACACGCCGCTATCCTATTTTCGGCTTCATCCCCGCCAACAGACATTTCGCCACGCCGTAGAAGGGGGTTTCGACGAGGATGCGTTGCTGAAGAAGGTGGTAGAAAGTTCCCGATTTTCGCCTCGGTTGCGGTTGGAAGCGGTATGTCGGAGTTTGGCGTTGGGGGAATTGGCGAATTGGGAAGGCTGGCTGTGTCGCTTGATTCCCCAGGTGTCGGCGTCGGAGTTGCAGCGGTTGTATTTTCGCGGATTGCGAGACGCGGTATTTCGGGAAGCGACAGTTTCGGAAATCGGGGAGTTTCCCGAAACGGTAAACCTGGCGGCGAGGGGTTTGTTGGAAATGCGGTGGCGACGGTTTGAAATGTCGCTGGCGGAAATTCCCTCGTGGTTGCTGGGGGATTACGTGACACTCGCCACGTCGCAACTTCCCCAATGGCGAGAGGTGGGAGAAGGAGAAGTCTATTTTCGGCGGTTGCGGCGGTTGACGGAGACGCTGTTGGAGGCGGTGACGGAAAATCCGGAATCTGCGGTGTGGCGAGAGGCGGCGATGGGGTTTTCTCTCAATGTCTGTTTTGCGCCTCTCTATTATATAGATGTGGATTTTTCGGAAGTGTTGGCGAAACGGTGGCGACTGCTGAAATTTGCACTTTCGACGCATCAGCATCGTCTGGATTGGGAGTTTTCGTCAACGCCATCGGGAAAAATCGGGGTGTTGTGGGGATTGTCTCGGAAACCTTCGTCTTGGGAAATTCTCTATCTGGTAGCGTCGCGGTGGGTGAAGGCGATGTCTGATGTCTGTCGCGGAGAGGTTTTGGAAACTCCGGGGTTTGTCGAGAGTCAACCGGAATTCGATATTTCGAGACAAGGGTTTTCTCGATGGGGAGTTTCGGAAATTCCGGGGTTTTTGGAAACTCAGCCTGAATCTTCTGTCTCGAGACAAGGTTTTTCTCAGCTAAGAGTCTCGGAAAATCCGGGGGTTATCGAAAATCCATCCCAACGAGATGTCTCTCGAGGAGAGTTGTCTGAATCGAGAATTTCGGAAACTCCTCAACTTTTCCAGACTCAACCGGAATCCAACGTCTCTCAAGGAGAGTTGTCTGAATCGGAAACCTGGGAAACTCTCGATTTTTTAG
>NZ_JBNGCO010000106.1:0-16294 GCF_049974805.1 Baaleninema sp. | reverse complement strand
GAGATCGACCTCTGTGCGATAAGTGAGAACTTATCGAGTAAGTTGGCTCGTTGAAGGAGGAACCCCGCACCGTACCCGGAACGGGTCGGTTTCGGGAGGATGTCAGCTAACCTCCTGTACCATCGAGGGGGTGGAGTCGAGTCAGACGCGCAAATTTCAATGAAAAGTGTCTCTTTGCGGCGGAAAATGTTGGTGGTTTTTCTTCCGGTGGTGTCGCTTCCGCTGGCGTTGGTGGGAGCCTGGACGGGTTGGTGGACTTACCGAAATTCAATTGCGGAAATTAAGGAAAATTTACTCGATCGAGTCAAGATTTGTGCGGAACTGACTAACGAAACCGTCGAGCGCAAAATGACGCTGTTAGAAAGTTTAGCGATCGAGCCGATGGTGGTGGCGGCGGCGCGGGAGGGGACGCAGTTAGCCCAGGAGAGAAGTTGGGACGATCGATCGATCGCGGAGTTAGAACCCGCCTTCGCTCGAAGCAAGTTGTTACCCATCAACACCGGATTAAACGATCGCTTGCAAGACGTGGCGCGACTGGGGGAGTTTTCGGAAATTATCGTCACCGAACGTCACGGGTTGAACATCGGGTATACGCAACTAACTTCGGATTTCGTGCAACGAGACGAAACTTGGTGGATGGCGTCCAAACAACAGCAGCGGTGGATTGGCGAACCGGTATTCGATCAATCGACAAACACCCTGAACGTGGAACTCGGCGGCGCGATCGTCGATCCCGTTACCGGAGAGTTTCTCGGAGTTATCAAACTCGGGTACGCCGTCGAGAATTTAACCTTTCTGGTAGAGATTTTGCGAAACTTCGATTTGATGGAATCGGAGGTGTTGCAACTGCTGGAAGTGGAAGCGGGAGGGACGGTTATGGCCACGTTAACCGAGGACGGGGGAACGGTAGGAGAGGGGTTAATCGGAGCGGAGGAGGTTTTGGAACGGGCGATAGCGTTGGTGGAAAGAGCTGAAAGGGAAGGGCGATCGTCTCAACTGGCGACAGATCTCTTTGTGGTTGAGGGGCGAATCTATGGAATGGCGAAAATTCCGGTTTCCGATTGGGTGGCGATCGCGTCGATCGATCGCACTTTCGCCGTTCGAGACGCCCTGGTGTTAGCCGTTG
Source organism: Baaleninema sp. (assembly GCF_049974805.1). Classification (NCBI taxonomy): domain Bacteria; kingdom Bacillati; phylum Cyanobacteriota; class Cyanophyceae; order Oscillatoriales; family Oscillatoriaceae; genus Baaleninema; species Baaleninema sp. The sequence goes on along the minus strand of NZ_JBNGCO010000106.1, from coordinate 15,168 downwards.
AATTAATGCTGTCCTGCGTTCTGTTGGCGATCGTGGCGGCGATCGCCATTTGGCAATTTTCCAACGGACTAACCACGCCGCTGAGTCGTTTGGCGCAAGCTGCGGACAGCGTGGCTTCGGGAAATCTCAATACGCGAGTCGAGGTGTCCGGTTCGGCGGAAATCGAGCTTCTCGCCCGCAGTTTTAACGCAACCCTCGAACGTATCGAGCAGGTTCTCGAGGAACAACAACGATGGCGCGATCGCGCAGTGGAACTGCTCAAAGAGTTACAACAGATGACCGTCTCGATGCAAGGCGTCGCCGACAGCGTGCAAACCGTTCGGCGGGAAGTCAACGCCGCCGACAGCGTGGTGGCGGCGGGGGACGAATCCATGACTCAGACGGTCGAAAACATCGGATCGATCGAAGCATCGGTTTCCGAGGCGTCGAGCCAACTCCAGCAACTTCAGAGAGCCTCCGATCGCGTGTCGCAGGCGGTGGGTTTGGTGAGTGCGTTAGCCGAACGCAGCAATTTACTGGCGTTGAATGCGTCAGTAGAAGCCGCCAGAGCCGGAGAGGGCGGTCGAGAGTTCGCCATCGTCGCCAAAGAAATGCGAGAGTTAGCGCAGCACTCGGCGCAAGTCACCCAGGAGATTGATCGTACAGTGGGGGAAATTCAGCGTCAAATTCATTGGGTCAATACCGCCATCGAAGAAAGCCGCCTCGAAGCCAGCACCGGAAAAAAATCGGTTCATCGAACCCAGCAAGAACTGATACGAATCACCAAAGCCACCGATTCCATTTCCCAACTCGTTCGAGAGATCGATCGGGCTACCCAATCCCAAGCCTCCACCTCAGATTACCTCAGCCAAGCCATCTCGCGGATGATGAGGAGATGAGGAGCCAGGGAGCTTCCCGAGAGGATGTCAATCCCTGTCAATTATCAATTATTTTCGTTTCTCATCCCCAGGCGAAGTGACTGCTGAGGTGGCGGGAGGGGACGAGGACGCGGTCGGGTCGATCGATCTCAACGATGGCGCCATTGTCGAGGAGAACGGAGCGATCGCCGAGTTCTAAGGCTTCGCCTCGAGAGTGGGTGACGAGCAGCATGGGGATTTCGAGCTGGCGTTGTAACCGTTTTAGGGTTTTTCGCAAGTCGCTTCGTAGGGCGTCGTCTAAGGCGCTGAAGGGTTCGTCCAGTAAAAGAATTTTGGGATTGGCGGCCAGAGCGCGAGCGATGGCGACGCGCTGGGCTTGACCGCCGGAAATTTGCGTGACGGGGCGATCGAGCAAGGGTTCGAGATGCAGCCACGCGGCCAGTTCTCCCAGGCGCTGCTGTCGTTGGCGTCGGTTGAGTCCATCGAGGGGAAATGCGATGTTTTCAGCGACGTTGAGGTGGGGAAACAGGGCGTAGCTTTGGAAGACGTATCCCACGGGGCGGCGATGGGGCGGAAGCTCGATCGCCCGTTGGCTGTCGAACAGGGGAAGTCCGTCGAGGGAAATGTTGCCGCGATCGGGACTCAACAGTCCGGCGATGGCGCTGAGGAGGGAACTTTTACCGCAGCCAGAAGGGCCGAACAACACCACCAGTTCGCGATCGACGCGAAAAGAAACGTCGAGTTGGAAGGCGGGGCCTTCGAGGTGGGATCGATCGAAAGTTTTTGTAAAGGAAACCTCTAGCACGACCGGAACGGTGGCAATCCAGTTTTTATCGACGATCTGGTTTTATCACGGTCGATCGCCAGAAAACTGTCTGGCACGAACGGTTCGATCGTTGGGTTTCGGCGTTTTGTCGTCAACACTTGGCAGGATCTCCTGTTCTTTTCTCTTTTTTTAGTAAGTAAAAATACCGATTTTGAGGAAGCCAACTGTTATATCCGTGATGTCGGGTGAGGTTTCGACGATTTTTCCGTCCAAAACGGGCGCGATCGCGTCGTGTCGTCAAGCATCTAACCCGGTCTTAACCTAACGGCACAACAGACCCACTCGCGATTTTCAGAGAAAATCCCTAATTAGAAATCCTAAAGTCTCCCTTTCAATTTTTGAATCAACAAACCTTCAAATTTGACTGCCACTTTTTCACACAATTGTTACAATAAGTTAACTTCTATCCCAAACCTTGCTTATGCTTGTCTATCTGCCAGAGGCGGCAACGTCTGACAGACCGGCCGCGCAGAACACGCGAGCGCTGAGAACCGTCTTTCGGACTTTGACCGAAGAGAGTTGCCCGAAACACTACAACTTCCACATGCACACCGTGTGTTCTGACGGTCGCCTGCATCCCGAAGCGGTCATGGAACAAGCCGTCACCATCGGACTCAAGGGCTTAGCCATCACCGATCACCACAGCGCCGACGGATACCACCGCGCCCAAGACTGGCTGGACAAATGGCGTCAGTCAGTTCCCGACGCCCACGCCCCGCATTTATGGACGGGTGTAGAAATCAACGCCGATCTCCTCGGAGCAGAAGTTCACATTCTCGGCTACGGCTACGATCCCGCTCGCGAAGAAATCCGCCCCTACCTACAAGGAAAAAAAGTCAGCGGAAAAGCCTTCAAAGCCGATCGCGTCATCAACTCCATCCACGCCGCCGGAGGCTTAGCCGTCTTAGCCCACCCCGCCCGCTATCGCCGTTCTGCATCCAAATTAATCCCAGCGGCGGCGAAACTGGGTATCGACGGCACCGAAGCCTACTACGCCTATAACAACCCCAATCCCTGGCGTCCGAGTTCCGACACCACCGCCCAAGTCAAAAAACTCAACGCCAAACAGGGTCTCTTCGACACCTGCGGAACCGACTCCCACGGATTGAGCCTGTTACGCCGAATGTGATGTGTTCTCATCATTCCTCACCTCACCCTCACCCTATCACTCCGTCAGCCCGTGTTCGAGGGCATAACGCACCAATTCCGTGCGGCTGTTGGTGCCGGTTTTGCTAAAGAGGCGACTGACGTATTTTTCCACGTTGCGAACGCTAGTATCGAGCCGACTGGCAATTTCTTTATTCATCAGCCCTTGCGCCACCAACTGCAACACGCTTTCTTCTCGGGGCGTAAAATCGATATCGAGAGGGGCGCTTTTTTGGGGAATGGCGTTTTTGTGGGTCAGTAATTCTTTAATTTCCTGAATTTGTCGCGCCAGGGTCGCCAAATCCGGCGGTTCTCCTTCCTCAGTGCTTTCCGTAGCCGCCGCGCGACGATCGAGCAAGTTTTCCACGACCGCCACCAGTTCGTCGGGATCGAAGGGTTTGGAGATATAAGCGTCGCATCGAGCCTGATATCCCTGAATCCGATCGGAGGTCATGCCCCGGGCTGTGAGAAACACCACCGGAAGCCCCCGAAAGCGCGGGTCTTCCCGCATTTTTTGCAGGAGCTGATAGCCGTCCACTTCCGGCATCATAATATCGGTGACGACCAAATCGGGATCTTCCTGTTGGACTTTTTCCCACCCTTCTTGACCGTTGGTGGCGACGACGACGGTAAAGCCGCTATCGGCGAGATAGGCTTGGACGGCTTCCCGAAGCCCCGGTTCGTCATCGACTAATAACAATTTCGCTGACATGGGCGAATCCTTAAACTGCGAATCCTCTTCTATTTTCTAGGATACCGCTCGTTTCCAGGGCTGAAGATCCCGAAATCCAAGTTCTCGCCGGGGAGGGTCGATCGATCTCTAGCAAAGGAGCGAATCGATCGACCCTTCTAAAAATCTCCCAAAGCCTGACGCCTCAAACGACCGACGCACCGTATGATGTTTGGGGTGCGTGCTACGGGAGCAACCCCTTTACACCTCCCCGTAGCGACTGTGTCGCTCCATGAAATGTGGCTACAGGAGAACTGAGAGATGTGTAAATCTGACACGACGATCGCCGCGATCGACGCTTGGGAAATCCTCGACTCCCGAGGACGACCCACCGTAGAAGCCGAAGTCCGCCTCGCTAACGGCGCCGTCGGCGTCGCCAAGGTTCCCAGCGGCGCTTCTACAGGAACCTTTGAAGCGCACGAACTGCGCGACGGAGATTCCCAACGCTACGGCGGAAAAGGCGTTCTGAAAGCCGTAGAGAACGTCAAAGAGAAAATCGCCCCCGAACTCGTCGGAAAGGTCGATGCTCTCGAACAGATGAAACTCGACGCGGTGATGTTGCATCGCGACGGTTCGGCCAACAAAGCCAACCTCGGCGCCAACGCCATTCTCGCCGTCTCCCTGGCGAACGCTCGCGCTTGCGCCAGTGCGTTAGATATTCCCCTTTACCGCTATTTGGGCGGTCCCTTGGCGAACCTGCTCCCGGTTCCGATGATGAACGTCATCAACGGGGGCGAACATGCTGCCAACAATATCGACTTTCAAGAATACATGATCGTCCCCGTGGGGGCGGAATCGTTTAAGGAAGCACTGCGTTGGGGTTCGGAAGTCTTCTCGTCCCTGAGTAAAGTTCTCGACGATAAAGGCTTGCTGACGGGAGTCGGTGACGAGGGTGGATTCGCCCCCAACCTCGGCTCGAATAAGGAAGCGGCGGAATTGCTCATTCAAGCGATCGAACGGGCGGGATACCAACCTGGCGAACAGGTGGCGTTAGCCCTCGATGTAGCCGCCAGCGAGTTTTACAGCGACGGTCAGTATACTTACGACGGTGCGACTCGCTCCCCCGGCGACTTAATCGACTATTTAACGGAATTGGTCGATAAGTATCCCATCCTGTCCATTGAAGACGGTTTACACGAGGAAGATTGGGAGAACTGGGGCGTTTTGACCGAACGCTTGGGCAAACGCTGTCAGCTCGTGGGTGACGATTTGTTTGTCACTAACGCAACGCGCTTGCAGAAAGGCATCGACGCCAAAGCCGGTAACGCGATTTTGATTAAGGTCAACCAAATCGGCTCGCTGACGGAAACTCTCGAAACCATCGATTTGGCAACGCGTCACAGTTTCCGTTCGGTCATCAGTCACCGTTCTGGGGAAACGGAGGATACGACGATCGCCGATTTGGCCGTGGCGACGCGGGCCGGACAAATTAAGACGGGATCGCTGTGTCGCAGCGAACGCATTGCTAAGTACAATCGTTTGCTTCGTATTGAAAGCGAACTGGGCGATCGCGCTGTTTACGCGGGTAAAGTCGGCTTGGGACCCGGCGCTACGGCCTCGTAACGGTTCTCGGTTGGATATCACTTTGAGGCGATCGCGCCTGGGATCTGTTGACCTGTCCCTTTAGTCGATCGCTCCGGCGAGAGAGGTACTGCATACAGTGCCTCTCTCTTTTTTTTGACGCGCCCCATACCCTTGAAGGCTGCAAAACCTCTTGACCACAGAGACCCATCCCCCCTGGATGCATAGTTTAAAGAAATCGCTGTTTGAGATAAGGATGCCGTATCAGTCCGATTTGGGTTGAGTGTGCCGTTAAAGTTTGTGTTTTAACTCCGTATTTATACTGAAGTTTTTCGATCGAAGACTGGAGGCTGGCTCAAAACTCGATGAATTGGCAGTTACAGGCAATTACTAGGCTAGGCTTTGAAATTTACAACAACAATCAAAAAACACATTTATTACCCCAACAATTAGCTATTTTTTTTTGAATTTTTTGAATTTTTCCTCTATTTTGATTATTTTGTGTATTGTTCTGATTTTTTACCAAAAGAACCAAATTTTACAAAAAACATGAAACTTGCCAGGCCAGTGTTTCAAGGCGGTATTACGTTTATTTATTAGCTTAATAGGCGGTTTTTCCTTTGAAAACGGGCGTTCCAGAAAAAAATATTATCGATACGCAGCTATATAAAAAACAACTACAAAAACTTGCAACAAATAGCAAAACAACCAAAAACCACAACATAGTTGCCAAAAATAGACAATTCTATCGATTTTATGTATTGCTTGTCACTATGATTTAAGTTTTTAAAGATTCCATAAAGCCACCCCTTAAAATTGTGCGATCGAGAACAAACGCTTCCTCGGCTCAATTGACTGCATATTTATGTATTTTTTCAGTAAAATCTCGAAACTGCGACTGCAAAGATTACGTAAATTTACGCACAAAATATGGACTTTGCCGCAGCAGGAAGACATATTGTCGATAAAACTATTGATTTATTGGAAACGTCAATTACCATGCCAACCATCAACTCACAACTTCTGAACAATCCCACGCCAACCATCCGAGATGGATTTGGCACAGAAGTCGCTCAGTACGGTCAATTTTCCGCAATTGCCACGAAATTCGACGATCCAATCAATCCGCTCGACGCCACAGTAAACATCCGAAACGCAGGTTCGGCGTTCGTCTACGACGGTTTTGGGAATTTATTACCCGATGCGGGTTTGTACATCGATCCCTCTCCGAGCCGACAAGGAGAGTTCGGTACGTCGATCGCCCTGTGGCAAACCGATATGCTGGTAGGAGCGCGCCGCACGGACGGCGCCACGAACGCTGACGTGGGAGCCGCCTATTTATTCGATATCGGAACCGGTCAATTACAAACAACCTTTGCCAACCTTCCCGACGATACCGGTGTCAACGCCGGTTTCGTCCAACGCGATCGATTCGGCGAAGCCGTAGATATCCGAGGAAACCGCGTTGCCATCGGCGCTCCCGGTCACGATCGCGAAGTCGCCGACCCCAACCCCAACGAGGACTGGGACGTGGGCGTGGTGCATATTTTCGATAAAAACAGCGGCCAACGGCTGTTAAAACTCGAAAGTCCGAATCCCACCGATAACTTCAGCATTTTCGGCGTAGACGTCAAACTCTCGAACCAATACGTCCTCGTCGGAGAGCGATACGGAGAAAACGACGCCACCGACGTTAGCGATAAAGACACCGGACGCGCTTACCTGTTCGACAGCCAAAGCGGTACTTTCCTGCAAGAGTTCAAAAGCCCGAACCCAGAACGAAACGGCTCCTTTGGCTTCGCCGTAGGGCTATCCGATAGCTTAGCCGTGGTGAGCGCACCGGAAGAAAACAACAATAGCGGTCGCGTCTATGTCTTCAATACCCATTCCGGAAACCTAATAACGACCATCGACAATCCGACGCCGGCCGCGAACGACTTCTTCGGGGTTTCCGTCAGTCTTTCAGGAAACGAGTTACTAATCGGGGCCGATCGCGACGATACCGTGGGGACAAACGCGGGAGCTGTCTATAAATATCAACTTTCGGGTAGCGGTGCCAGCCTTCTCGAGAGCTATTTCCCCACGCCCATTAACAACCTTTCCCTGGACGAGAAGCGCTTCGGATTTTCCGTCTCTCAATTCACCGGAACCAGTAGTAACTTCTCCCTCGTCGGAACGCGGGGCGACTGGGTCACTCCCGATTTGAGCGTGGCCTATCGTTACGGCTCTCCCGATAGCGTCGAAAGCACCGAACGCTTAATTACCGGAGACAGTACCGATAACGAAGTCGATGCGTCTGAAGATGGCGGTAACAACCAAATCGATACAGGAGACGGAAACGATCGAATCGTATCGGGAGACGGAGACGACTTCCTCAAAGCCGGTCGCGGTAACGATTACATTGACGGGGGTGGTGGAGACGATACCCTCGTCGGCAGTCGCGGCGGCGATATCATGACCGGCGGCGAAGGAGATGACATCTTCGTGTACACCAACCACGAAGATTCCAAGCCCCACAACTACGACATCATCACCGACTTCGAGACGACGGATGTCCTCAACTTGTTCAAAGCCAATCGCTATCTAGAATACGTGGGCGAAGGCTCCCCCGATGACTTTACCCCGAACGACGGTATTCGGGAAATCCGCTCCGAAGTCGTCGGCTTCAATACTTGGATTCATATCGAACGCCGAGATAACGGAATGGCCGACATGACGATTAAGCTGCATAACTTCACCGACACCCTCACGGCTGACAACTTCGATATGGAAAACAACCTCTTCTAAACCCGCCTTCGTTGAGGTTCGATTCGTGCATCTATCCTATCTTTTCTTCGCTGGACGGACAGTCCCCTCGAGCGTCGTGAGTCTCGAGGGGACTTTTTTGCTGTCTGGGGTTCGATGGTTTGCTTGACGGGAACCGTGGCGGGCGAATTCCGTTCCCCGACCGAGTTCGGAATCAAAAAGTTAAACGTCTCCGTAAACCGGAACGGCTGCGCCGCGCAGATCCTTTGCGGCGTCCGAAGCGAGGAAACAAATCACTTCGGCTAAGGATTCCGGTTTTACCCACTGCTGGGCTTGTTCGGTTCCCATAGCCTCCCGGTTGGCGGGGGTGTCGATGACGCTGGGGAGGACAGAGTTCGCGGTGATATTTGTTCCTTGGGTTTCGGCGGCGATGGATTTCGTCAGGGCGACGACTGCCGCTTTCGAGGCGCAGTAAGCTGCCAACTTCGCACCGGGTTCGATCGCACCTCGCGAGCCAACGGTCACGATTCGTCCGTATCCCTGTTTTAGCATTTTTGCCAAACTGTATTTGCAAGCGAGAAACGTTGTGTGAAGATTGAGGTCGAAGTCTTTTTTCCAATTTTCGTAACTGTATTCGGCGGTGGCACCCATGGCAAATCCACCGACGAGGTGAATGAGTACGTCGATACGTCCGATGTCTTCAATGAGTTGTTGGACGGCGCTTTCGTTGAGAAGATCGAGATTGGCGAATTGGATTTTTGAAAAGTCGTCGGCGGCCATTTGCTGTTTGAGGCGATCGACCTCTTCTTGGTGGCGATAGGTTACGGTTAAATCAGCGCCTCGCGACACCACCAGCGGCGTTACGCCCGCTCCCAAACCACCCGTTCCGCCAGTCAGTAACACTTTTTTTCCGTTCACGAGCCAGTTCTCCTATATTTCTCTCTCTTCACTTTAAGAATTTGGCGCGTTGGGTTCAATTTTTCAATCAGTATGGATTGAAATATAAAAAGATGGCAATACAACCGAACAAAAAGAGGAGGAGATGTCACACCCTCAAATCAGGTTGCATCTCAAAAATGTAAATCCTCAGAAACCCGGTATCTAAGACCGAGATACCTGAAACTGAGGATTGTCCAGATACCGGGTTTTTCTCACCCATATCTTTGGCGTTATCAATTCTCAACGGTTAATAGCCAATTTCCAGGGTGACAGAGGCTTGAACTTGCTGTTCTCCGCCTTGGATGGGGGTCGAGGCGGCTTCGGCTCTCAGCATATCGAACTGCGCTAGGGGTCTGGGGGTGGGAACGTTGGTGTTGACGGAGATGTTGACGATTTCCCGTCGGGAGAGGTTCAGGGTTCCTAATACTACGTCCGCTTGACGTTGGGCGTCGAGGGTGGCTTGGCGCAGGGCTTGTTCGCGTGCGGCGTCGAGGGCTTCGTCGGTGGCGACGAAACTGATACCGTCGATGCGCGTGGCGCCGGAGGCTACGGCGTCGTCGAGGAGTTGTCCGGCTTCTTCTGTGGTGATGCGGAAACTGACGGTGTTGGTGGCGGAATATCCGGTGATGGTGGTTTCGTTGTTGCGGGTGCTGTAGATGGGGTTGAGGCGAATTCCGGTGGTTTGTAGTTTGTCGACGTTGCGCGATCGCAGCAGGCGGATGAGGGAGTTCGATCGCTCGGCCACAGTCTGTTGGACTTCTTCGGCGGTTTGACCGCGCACTTCGACGCCGAGGTTCACTTGCGCCAAACTCGTGGGAACGGAGACGATTCCCTGTCCGGTCACAGTTAGGACGTTGGTACGGTATTCTTGGGCAGCCACGGGATTACACCCCACGATCGATACGACTCCGGTGGTCAACATTAAGGTCGCCAGAGGACTGACGAACCAACGGGAAAGAGTACGATTCATAAACTTGACAATTTTTACAAAATGTAGTAATGGAAGCGATAACTTGTCGCTTTTCGTGAATTGTGGGTTTCGTGAATTGTGGGGTCGATCGAAGCGAACCCGCACCTCACCTGTGCCAGATTGGCGAAGGGACTCCTCGGGCAAAGCAGGAGAAGAAGCCTTCGCAACAGAGGACACAGAGGATTGAGAAACCCGGAGGCTTAACAGGAGTTCCAGTTAAGCATTGTCGATGCGATGGCCGACTTCGAGGCGGGTTCCGTTGGCAAAATCCCAGCCCGACTGAGCTTTTTTCCCAGAAAGTTGAACTTCCCGTAACAGGAGTTTTCCGTTTCCGGTTTCGACGATGGGGCCGAGATTTTTGACAATACGAACGATTTCCCCCGGTGCGGCGTGGATTTGGGAAATGTCCTCCCACTGCTGCTGTAACGACGCGATTTCGGGGGGAAGCTGTTCCCAATATGGGGAGCCGAGGGGCGCTGTGGCTTTGATTTTCAGGGGCGTATCGACAAAGCGGGCGACGCAGTTAGGATAAAAGCCGCGAATTTGATTGTGAAGGTCGATGGCGCTGCGCGTCCAATCGAGTTTGTAGTTGTCTTTTTGAATCAGAGAAGCGTAGGTGGCGGCGTTATCGTCTTGGGGAACGGGTTGAATTTGGCTGCGATCGAGTTTCAGCAGGGTTTCGACCAGTAAATCAGCACATTGTTCCGACAGGGTAGCGGCTAAATCCCAAGCATTATCGAGCAGTCCGATATCGATGTGGGATTTCAGCAACATCGGACCGGTATCCATCCCTTCGTCCATCAACATGGTGGTCATTCCCGTGTGGGATTTCCCATCGTACAAACACCACTGAACGGGTGCGGCGCCGCGATATTCTGGAAGTAAGGAACCGTGGCCGTTAATGCAGCCCAAACGGGGCATTTGCAGGATTTCCGATGAGAGAATCTGTCCGTAAGCGACAACCACAAAAGCGTCCGCGTTGGCGGCGTTCAGTTTTTCGAGGGTTTCGGCATCTTTCTTCACCCGTCGGGGTTGCCACACCGGAACCTCCCGTTCCACGGCGACGGCTTTCACCGGAGACGGACTCAAGCGTTTCCCGCGAGAGCGTCGTTTGTCCGGTTGCGTCACAACGGCTAAAACGTCGAATTCCGGTCGATCGAGCAGTTTTTTCAAACTCGGAACGGCAAATTGGGGCGTACCAAAAAAAACCAGCTTCATAAATAATTGAAAATTGATAATTGACAATCGATAATTAACAATTTCTCCCCGATCGCACCATCATCCCATCATCCCCTCAACTTCTTCAACGCGGTATCACGCGAATCTCGATACGTCGGTTGCGCTGGCGGTTGGCGGCGGTGTCGTTGGGGGCGGCGAACTGGCTGGCGCCGTATCCAGCACTAACCCAGTGGTACTCTTCGCCGTTGAGGGTTTCCATGAAGTATTGTTCGACTTGTTTGGCTTGCTCGAAGGTGAGATCGATCGCCTCGGATTCGCCTTCGTTGCTGTAAGCCGAAATATAAACGTTGGCGTTGGGGAGGCGTTCGAGTTCGTCGGCGAAGCTGTCGAGGATGCTGCGACTGGTGGGATCGAGGACGGTTCCGCTGTCGGTAAACAGGATATCGCTCGGTAAGGTCAAGTGCAGGGGCAGCCCCGGAAGGGCGATGGGAGCTTCTCCGGGGGTTTCTCCGAGTAACAGGCTGTCGAGTTGGTCGATTCGGGTTTCGATGGCGGTGACTTGTCGTGCGATTCCGTCTTGTTGGGCTTGTACTTCGGCGGCGGTAAGGTTGTCTCTGTCCAGTTGGCTGGCTTGGGTTTGCAGGGTTTCGAGTTCGTTTTTTAGTTGCACGAATTCTTCTCGCAAGAGCGATCGCTGTTCGTCGGTCAACTCGGGTAACGACGACTCCCCTTCGGCGTCCGGTTCGGAGGACTCGGCTGCTGGGACTTTTTTCTCGAGCAGTTTGGCTCTCCACTGTTCGAGAAGTGGCTCGGATGGGTTGACTTTTGGGTAGAAGTGTGCTATAAAAGCGCCTCCGACTGTTCCCAAGCCGAGACAAAACACCAAAACGAGGAGTTGAAACAGGAGTGTTGCGAGAACGGCCAGTGGGTTGGCCGACCCTTCTTGTTGGCGTTGGCGACGGCGGCGGTCGCGACGGCTTTCTTTTTTCTCGGAGGGGTTAGGGGGTGGGGAGTTGCTCACAAGCTTAAGGCGTTAGTGAGGGAATGGGGAGATTGGGAGAGGGGAGAAATACATTGTCGGTGCGCGAGGATCGATCGGTTGGGTTGCGACACAGGATTTTTCAAGTGACGCACCCTACCACGGTTGGCTGCATTAATATCCATCCCAGGGGCTAATTTCGATGATTCCTCGGGGGGTGAAGACGACGCGGTACTCGGCCAGGGGGGCGAGGCTGACTTTGTCGTCTTGTAGGACGACGCCGGCGGCGGGGTCGTAAAACGACTCGATGGGAAGTTCTCCGAAGTAACGGGAAGCGTCGCTCGAGAGGGGTTCGTAACGGGCGATCGAACCGTCTTCGGTGACGGCGAGGCGGTATTCGAGGTCTCGATCGAACCGAGGTTCTGTGGTCCACTGGTCGTACAGGTTATCGCGCACTTCAATTAACAGGTCTTCGAGGGTGGCGATATCGTCGATGGTGGGCGGGTCGCTGGGAGTGGAAGGGTAGCCATCCCAAGGACTCACTTGTAAGACGCCGTTTTCGGTGAAGACGACTTTAAACTCGGCCAGGGCTTCGGCGTCGGCGGTTCCCCCTTCAACGGGAACGTAAACTAACTCTTGCAAGGGGGTTTCGTCAACGTAATTTCGGGCGGAGGTGTTTTCCGGGCGGTAGCCGAGTATTGCGCCGTCGATTCCCACGGTGACGCGATATTCTAAATCGCGATCGAAGGTGGGTTCGGTGGTCCAGTTTCGATCGAGTTCTTGATAGAGGTTGTAACGCAGGGCTAACAAGCGATCGGGATCGGTGATTTCATCGACGGTATCGAGGTTTTCGTCTAAGTCGGGAACCGTTGCACTGGTATTTTCGGCGGTATTTTCAGAAGTATTTTCAGAAGTATTTTCAGAAGTATTTTCAACGCCGTTGGACGGTGGAACGGTTGGAGGATCGCCGTTGGGGGTCGTGGTGAGTTCCGAAGTTTCTTCTGTAGAGTTGGGGAGGGGTTCGCGGGGACGTTCGACTTTGGGAACGGGGAGCGCAAACAGGGCGATGGCGGCGATAACGAGACCCGATGCGCCTACGGCGAAGGGGGCGGCTCGTTTTTGAAGGGGTTCTTCGTTGTGGGCTTCGTGGCGGGTTCTCGGTTGGAAATCGATCGACCAATCGGGAAGGGTACGCCGGTCGGCTAACATCTGATCGAGGGCTTCGACTAAATCGAACAGTTGCAGCGTCGTCAGGTCGATGCGAATCGGTTCGTCCCCGTCTGATTGGCGGACCGTCAAGCGGTGAAGGGACGCCTTCTCGTTTTCCTCTGAAGCGATGGGTTCGATGTCCACGGGGGAATCTGGCGGCGAACTAGCGGAAAGTCCGCTCATCAGACCGCGTGCGTAGCGATCGACCGTGGCGGTAAACGCTTCTAAGAAGGCGCGATCGCCCGTTATGGCGTGGGGTTTCCCCACTAAATGACATTCGGCGTTGACCAACACCGACAACAGCGGGCGCGTCGAACTGGTGTCTGCGCCTTGAGGCTCGCTGATGCCTTCTACGATCAGCGTACATTCGGGCAAGCTATACTTTCGCCTTACAACCATTCCACCGTTTCCTTAATCTTACGAGCTGGCCGCCGTTTTTCAGGGAAGAGGGGAGCGTGAAGCGTCAAGGGTGAAGACACTCGGGGCGAATTCAGCACTCTCGCTCAACGGGTTACGGATACAGCCTTCCCTGAGATTTTTAATTTTAGGCGAACTTCTGATTTTACACTTCTCCGTCGAAGAGACTCACCCAAAACCGTTGTAATCCCGCCGTTCCCGTACAAAATAACAGTTGTTCGAGCAAGGCGATCGCCAACTCGTTAATTTTCTCGTCCGTACTGTACACCAAAATTGCAGACCGTCGCGGGTTCATGCGGCTGCGGAAGTGGGCGCGAAACCGTTCTAGGTAAAACGCCAGTGGCGGGCTTTTTTCCAAGGGAAGCTGCTGTTGAACGAGTTGCTGGTATTCCTTCAACAACTGACGCAACGCCAAGGTCATGCGACGCGCCATATAACAGACAATCAACGTCAGCGCCTTGGCTTCCGCTAAGGACATGGGGCGGCGGCGATGGGCGCGACGCAGGGGATTGGTGTTGCGAACGCGCCAGAGGGTGACGCGGTTGGGGAGAATTCCATCGAGTTCTAATTGTTTGGCGAGGGCGAGGATATCTTGGGAGCCGTGGAGGTTCAACGCCTCGATCGCCAACAAGGCTAAATCCAATTGTACCCGCGTGCGTCGCGAACAGCCGTGATGGGTCACGGGCATATCGGGCAAGCGGTCTAACGTCAGTTTAGAGGTTTGAGGGTTGGCAGTCTGAGTTTGGGGCGGGTTCGATAGCATTGCGCTCACAACAGTCCACTCGTATCGGGCAATCGGATCTAGAGACTTTTTCTAGATACTTTCAGTTTACGGTGCGTCTGCGGGGTTTCGGAAACTTCGGGCGATCGCATTGGATTCTGACACAGTTGGCTCGATCGTCGTTCCCAGTTCGATCGTACAAGTTTCCCCAGACTCTTGACTCTTCACGTTTCCCTCTTCACTCACCTACGGCCCCCCTTAAATTTCCTGATAGGATTTGGTGGGGCAACGCAAATGCATCCCCAACGCACCGTCAATTAACCGTTAACCATCCATCTTACTCGCACTGCTATGGATCTCAAATCGCTGATTCGCGAAATCCCCGATTTCCCCAAACCTGGCATTATCTTCCGAGACATCACCACCCTGTTAGCGCATCCCAAGGGCTTAGCCGCCACCCTAGAGCGTTTGGTGGAAAAATGCCATCCCCTCCAACCGGATATGGTACTGGGAATGGAATCGCGGGGATTTATGTTCGGCGTTCCGGTGGCGCATCACCTGGGGGCGGGGTTCGTTCCCGTTCGTAAACCCGGAAAACTCCCCGCGCAAACCTACTCGGCGGAATACGATCTCGAATATGGTACCGATCGATTGGAAATGCACTGCGACGCCTTTTCGCCGGGATCGCGGGTGTTGATTATCGACGATCTGATCGCCACGGGGGGAACCGCTCAAGCTACGGCGAACCTCGTCGAACGCGCGGGTGGGGAACTCGTCGGCTTTGCGTTCGTGGTGGAACTGCGAGATCTCGGCGGCCGCAGCAAACTCCCCGACGTTCCAGTTGTTACCCTATTGGAATATTAAAGTCCGAGATTGTCACTGACCCCGCGCTAAAGCGACGGGGCTTGGGAGCAGCCAGGTTCCCGTAG
>NZ_JBNGCO010000105.1:0-16516 GCF_049974805.1 Baaleninema sp. | reverse complement strand
AGACTCCTCTAAGCCTTACGCCGTAAGCTTTTCACTTCTTTTCAGCAAGCCCTACTTTAGCTTTTTCCAACTGGAAGTTACGACGCTATCGCTCCCGGCTGAGTCGTTTTACATTGCCGCGTTTCAAGTATTCTTCGGCAGTCCGAGAGCGGTACTTTTCACTATTCTAGCAACCCTGACAACTGCTGTGGGCATTTATGCTACTCTTTGGTTCCTAGAAGATAGGCTTTTTAACAGTTTGCAACGTGCTGCAAAAAAACTTCGTAGAGCATTACAGAACGCTTTAAAACATCGCTTGGCACAACCCAAACCCAAGCAAAACGAAGGTTTCAAGCTGACAGACTTCCTATATCGAGGGGGGTTAGGCCTCATTAAATCCTTCGTTGGCTTTCGGATTTTAGAATATCAATCTTTACGTTTTCTTCACTCTCTCTTCGACGAAATCGTAATTCTCTGCTGGGTGTTAACGGCGTTATTTTGGCTGGCACAATGGCAGGGAGAAGCCGATGCTTGGCGAGATGCTGTCAACGAAACCTCTTCGCTTCCGGTGGTGGCTGTGGTGGTTCGAGAAAACGGTTTTCCCCTGGGAGAAAATCCAGAGAAACCCTACAATCCCACGGGGATTCGTATCATCGGCGACAAAGATACTTTTAACGGAATTCTCGGCGGTGCAGTCAATAATCCCGAAAAGGATTTGGTCTGGCGACTCCTCATCGACATTGATGGAGATTATTACATTTTTCCGGCACTTCCTGATGACGCAGAATCGGATTTGCGTCCGCCTGTGGTGGTGGTTCCCCGCAGTCAAAACGGCGATCGATTGATTTTGTTGCGTCCGATGACTGATGAAGATAGGGTTGAGGAATCGGAATCTTAAGGGGGTTTTTATTGCGATCGATCCAAGATAGGGCGATAATACAAATTTGAGAACGGGTGCATCTCAAAAATGTAGATTAATCGGATAGAAGCTAACCGACTCAATTGAGCCTATAAGGTTTCACCACCGAGGCACAGAGGACACAGAGAATATAAAAAAAGGGAGAAGGTGGGCAATGCTGCCCAACCCAACAAACTCCTTAATAATTGGTTCCCGATTTACGATGGTGAACGGCGGTTTTTGTATCCGGGTCGAAAACGTTTCCGCTGTTAACTATTGCGTAAACGAGCCAGTGGTCGCCGCATTCCATGCGGTTTTTTACCGTACAATCCAAATAGGCGATCGCATCTTTTAAAATCGGCGAACCGCTCTCTGATTCCTCTACGTTCACCCCCTCAAATCGGTCTTCTCCTGGCTTAAACGGCTTGAGAAAATGCTTCATCAATCCGAGATGTTTGCCTTCTCCCAAAACGTTTAAAACAAAAGGACGCTCGTGGTGAAGTAACGATTCGATCGCTCGTTCTTTCGCCACCGCAACTGTTAACCCCGGCGGTGTAAACGTCGCTTGAGAAACCCATGAGGCTAACATGGCACTTGACAAATCGCCCTGTTTTGTGGTAAGAACGCACAGCGAACCGACAATGCGTCCGGTGGCTTGTTCGACGTTGCTGGCGGGTTGGCGGGGGGTGCGAACTTTCTTGGCTTTCTTGAGAGTTTGGGCGAAGTCGGTTCCGATTTCCTCGCAGGTTTTGAGGGTGACATCGGTGGGTTTGAACTTGACGCGAATCGGGTCGAAGCCGAACTGATATCCGGCGTTGCGAAGTTTGCTTTCGAGGAGGTCGATGGCCTCGCCACTCCAGCCAAAAGACCCGAACACCCCAGCCAACGCGGTTTTGGGAACGCTGGACAACAGAATTCCCAAGGCGGTTTGAATCTGCGTCGGGGCGTGACCGCCTAAAGTGGGCGACCCGATGATGAAGCCGGAACATTTCTCAACCACCGCTTGAATGTCTTCCGGGGCGGCGACTTCGCAGTTGATGGACTCCACTTGAACGCCTGCTTTCGTCAGTCCTCGGGCGATGGCTTGACCGATGGTGGCGGTGTTTCCGTAAGCGGAGGCGAACAGCAAGGCCACGGTCACGTCTTTTCCTTTCTGTTCCTGACTCCACTGGCGATAGGCGTCGGTGAGTTCTTTCATCCCGTCGCGGACGATGGGGCCGTGACCGGGGGCGTAAAAGCGCACCGGGGGAAGGGACGCGAGTTTTTCGAGGGCGGTTTCGACTTGACGGGCGTGGGGCGCCATCAGACAGTCGAAGTAGTAGCGGCGATCGTGGGCGTATACCGACCAGCCTTCGTCAAATACTTGGTCGCCGCAAACGTGCGCCCCGAAGAATTTGTCGGTGTAGAGGATTTGGGTTTTGGTGTCGTAGGTGGCGAGTCCGTCGGGCCATCTCGGTGTTGGGGTTGGGGTAAACAGCAAACGGTGTCCGTTCCCCAGGTTCAAGGTTTCTTCGCCGCGCATGACTTTGATTTTTACCTTGCGGTCTTCCATGAACGATCGCAGGGCGATCGCGCCGGGGTTGGAACAGACGAAGGTAATTTGCGGGGCGATGTCTAGTAAGGCTTTGAGGGTGACGACGCGGTTGGGGTTCACGTGACCCACTACCACGAAATCAATTTGAGTCACGTCGATACGCTGTTGGAGAGCCTTGAGGAAAATTTCCGTAAACGACTCGCCAGGAGGGTCGAAGAGGGCGGTTTTGTTGCTGCGGATGATGTAACTGTTGGCGGTGGTTCCCCGTTGTAGGGCGTATTCGATTTCAAACCGCAACCGTCCCCAACTTCTCGATCGAACGATCGTTGTATTTTCTGCAATGGGTAAAACTTGAACGTCTCTCGGTCTTTCGATCGCAGTGGTATTCATAAGAGTTTCAGTAATGGGGACAAGGAGGACAAGGAGGACAAGGAGGACAAGACAAGGAGGACAAGACAAGGAGTCGGTGCGTGACGCGGTGATACAACATTGACTGGACTTCACCAACATTTTTCGGCCGCGTCACACACCCTACCGATTCTCATCATCTCCTCATCTCATCACCCCATCACCTCTAATAATGGTTTCCAACTTTACGGTGGTGGACGGCGGTGCGACCTTCGGGGTTGGAAACGCGACCGTTATCGACGCTGCTGTAAACAATCCAGTGGTCGAAACAGTCCATGCGGCTGACTACGGTGCATTCGAGATACGCTAAGGCGTCGGCGAGAAGGGGCGAACCGTTGTTGGCGGGTTGGGTGTTGACGCCTTCAAAGCGATCGGCGCCAGGGGGGAATCGCTTCAGGAAGTGCTTCATCAAATGCTGGTAGTTCCCTTCTTCGAGGACGTTGAGAACGAAGCGATCGCCGACTTGCATTAATGATTCGATCGCTCGGTCTTTGGCCACCGCAATGGTCAATCCCAGGGGTTTGAAGCTGGCTTGCGACACCCAGGACGCTAACATTCCGCTGGCCACTTCCCCTTTTTGGGCGGTGATGATGTACAGTCCGCCGGACAGACGACCTAATGCTTTGTCGAGGTCGCTGTCGAGGGCTTTCATTTTCTTGATGGCGTCTTTGCGGTTCAGCAGTTGCGCCATGTCTGTCCCCGACTCTTCGCAGAGTTGGTAGGTGGCTTCGGTGGGGGTGTCGGTGATGCGGATGGGGTCGAAGCCGTTTTTAATTCCCAAATCGCGGAATTTTGTCACTAGCGGGTCGATGGGTTCGTCGTCTCCGCCGTAACACTCGAAGATTCCTACGAGTTGTTTGTCTTTGGCGGCGGCGAACACGGTACTGACTGCGTCGAGGGTGGCTTTGGCTACCTCCCCGGATGCGGGAGGGGTTCCCAGGACGATTCCGGCGCTGCGGGCGACGATTTCGTGGACTTCTTGGGGATCGGCGATTTTTAAGTCTGTCATTTCTACGGCGACGCCGGTTTTAGTGATACCGTGGGCGATGGCTTGGGAGAGGCGATCGCTGTAGCCGTAATCGGAGATGTAGAAGACGGCGACGGTGGTTTCGGCTTGGGCTTTTTCGTTACTCCAGTTCCAGTAACGCCCCGTCAGTTCGCCGACGTGGTGGCGCAACAGGGGTCCGTGTCCGGTGGCGATGGTGGTGATGTCGCCGAGTTTTTTCATGCGCTTCATGGCGGAAATGACCGATCGCGCGTTGGGCGCCATCAAGCAGTCGTAGTAGAAGCGGAAGTCCGGTTCGATTTTGTTGAGGTCTTCGTCGTAAGTTGCATCGGAACAGTAGTGCATTCCGAAGGCGTCGCAGGTGAACATGACCTGGGTGTGTCGATCGTAACTGAAGATGGTGTCGGGCCAGTGAAGGTTGGGGGCGTTGACGAATTCCAGGACGTGACCCTGTCCGAGGTCGAGGGTGTCGCCGTTTTTTACTACTAAACGCTCGAACGGACGGTGAACCAGGTTTTCGAGGAATTGAATCGCCACTTTTGCACCGACGACGGTGGCGTTGGGCGCCAGTTCTAATACGTCTCGGACTAAGCCGCTGTGGTCGGGTTCGGTGTGGCTGATGACGAGATAATCGATTGTTGCGGGATCGATTTCCCCTTTGAGGCTGTCGAGATAGAGTTGTCGGAATTTTTCGTGGGAGGTATCGACCAAGGCGATTTTATCGCCGCGCACCAGGAAGGAGTTGTAGGTCGTTCCGTTTTGCAAGCCGAATTCGATATCGAATCGATCGCGGTCCCAGTCGAGCGATCGAATGGCCGTGGTGTCGGCGGCGATCTCTTCGACTTGCATGGTGAGGCGTTTTTGGGTAGGAGCGGCGGTTGCTACGACCATACGATTACCTCTCTTGTTATACGGTTTTTCTTTATTCGTTTCTTATTGTTACACATTTTTAACATAAGTTGTTCTTAAAAAAACATATTAGTTGTATAAGTCGTGCGGGGGCGATCGCCGATCGTCCCATCTCAAGCAGGAACCGCGTTTTCGGTCGGGTTGAGTTTCTCTTCGAGGGTGAAGACGAGGTTATTTGGCGTTAAATTCTCGATTAATACAGCGACGGTCTTGGGTATGTTGACAAACCCGTTTCCACAACATTTCGCGGGTTCCCGGTGCGCCGAAGGAAAATAAGACGCGATCGCCCATCGGGAGCTTTTGGATTTTCACTTTACAGACGGGACAAACTTCACAGTTTAATTCGGACATAACGAAAGAGGGATTGGAGTTTCGATCGAAACGATTTTGTCTACCATACCCTCTCGTCTCCGTTTTCGGATCGATTTCGGGGGGTTGCAGTGGTTTCTCCTCCGTTGCGGTCGCTCTCAAACTGCGATGTTAGAATTTCGTTAGAAGGGAACGTTTCTCAAGCGTTCGCGCTTCACTTCGCGCTTCACATTTCGCCTCACTTTACCGTCATTATGCCCCCGCAACGATCGAACGATACCCGAACCTTCGACCCCCAAGCGTTGACGCTGGTGTTTCGGGGAAGTCTGGGAATCGCGGCGTTGGGGGGTTTGTTGGCGTTGCTGACTGGCTCGAACGCGGTGTTACTGGACGGGGCGCGATCGCTGGTTGACGGGGTCTTCGCCCAGTTGCGAGAGCGACTCGATCGACAATCTCAAAATCCTGAAGGCGATGGGGTTGCACTCTCCCAAGACACCCTCGAACCGATGTTAAACGTCATGCAGAGTATGACGGAGTTGGCGGTGTTGGCCTTGGCGGCGGCTGCGGCGTTGGTGACGATCGCCGCTGGGGGACGGGATGTAAATGTCGGTCTGGCCTTCGGTTACGCTGCGATCGTGGCGATGGTGGGGACGAACTGGGCGGCGAGATTGGGAAAAATCGCTGAAAAAACCGGGTTGTCTGTAGTCGATCGCGATGCGAAACGCTGGTTCGATCGCGGAATGACGGGATTGTTTTTAACGATCGCCTTTAGTGCGGCTTGGTTCACCGGGGACACCCTTCTCGAACCCCTGCGCTATCTCGACCCGATTTTAGTCTTGCTGATGGTGGCGGTGTCTGTCTCCCCGTTGTGGAAACGGCTGCGATATAACTGGACGCAACTGTTGGGCCGTCACGCTGAAGGACCGTTAGAAAAGAAAGTGCATCGCATCCTCGATCGCCCCCTGCGACTGATTCCCCATCAAGACCTGCGCCTTAAAATCGAACAACTCGGACGAGACGTTTATATCGATCTCGATTTCCTGGTTTCTCCCGAAAACCAGTTTACCGACGAACTCCACGACCTCGATCGCATTCGGCTGCTGTTATACGAACGCCTTCACGCGGGAATTCCCAACCTCGTCCTCAAGGTCAGTTTTACCGGCGATCGCCTGTGGATGGAACGATCGATCGCCCACGCCGATCGCGCATCGTCAGAAACCCCGTCCTAGAGGAATTTCCGTAACTTCCCCGAACCGACGCGATCGAGTCATCCGGTATGCTAGGGATAGAGGCTTGGCAGCCCTCACCCAAAAAGCTATGACCACTCCATCCCAACTCCACGAACTGGCTCGCCAAGGGAATCCCAAGGCGATTTCCGCACTGTTAAATCAAGAATTAAAATCCGACGGACTTCGATCGAAGACGGCGTTAAAAGAAGGGTGCTTGCACGTCGTCCTCGAATCCGACGATCGCGTTCCCGATCGCGCCAGATGTCTCGATGTGGTGCGCGTAAAAGTCGTCAACTTAGAAATCGAAGGGGTCGATCGCGTGCGAGTATACGGCCGTCGCAGCGGCGAAGAGAAAGTAGACTGGAATCAAGAGTTCGCCGTCGCCGTTGGCGGGTACTCCAACCTTCTCTTTTCCCATTCTCACGGGACGACAGGGTCTCCCGAGATGGATTCCCCTTCTCCCACACCAACACCGCCACCACCGAAACCCCATCCCAAACACCGGCCGAATCTCTTCGTCGGCTTAGCGATTGTCGTGGCGTTGATTCTGGTGACAATCGGCGGTTTCGTCCTGTTACAGCAGTTTTCTAACGATTCGGATACGTCAAACGATACGTCAGACGTTGAGAAACGGTGGTTCGGATACGCGGCGATCGCGGACTCGAATCGGCGATGCAGCGTTTTTGGTAGTCCTTGAGTTTCGATCGCGATCGTCAGGCGACAGCGCCAACTGTACCGGGTTCGGGTAAAGTTTCTCCAGGGGCTTCGTAGGCCATAACCAACGATTCGAGGGCTTCAATGCCCGGGTTTACCGAAAATCTGGGTTTAAAGCCTCGCCCTTCTCGGCCGACTTTACCCGGTAATTCCTGTTGTCACTCGAATCTCATAGGCTTAAAAAGAATCGATATTGAGTTCAGAACCGATGACAGACATTCCAACACCCCTTGTTTCCGCCGATTGGCTGGCGCAACACCTGGGCGATCGCTCTCTCGTTATTGTCGATTGTCGCTTTTCTCTGGCCGAACCGGAACTCGGACATCAGAAATATCTCGCTTCGCACATTCCCGGTGCGTTCTACCTGCACCTCGAACGAGATTTATCCAGTCCCGTCGGAGAACGCGGCGGACGCCATCCCCTCCCCAATCCCGAGGAATTGGCGAAAAAACTGGGATCGATCGGGATTACTTCCTCCGAAACCTTCGTTGTCGCTTACGACGACTCGAAATTTGCCTTTGCATCGCGAGTCTGGTGGCTGCTGCGTTACCTCGGACACGATCGCGTTGCCATTCTCGACGGCGGACTCACCCACTGGTTAGCGCAAGGCTACCCCGTCACCACAGAATTACCCCAACCCCAACCGGGACAGTTTCAGGCGCGTCCTCATTCTGAGTGGTTAGTCGATCTCGAACAACTGAAAGCCTGCAAAGACTCCTCAAACTGGCTGCTGGTGGATTCCCGAGACGGCGATCGCTACCGTGGCGAACGAGAACCCATCGATCCCGTCGCCGGTTCGATTCCCGGTTCAGTCAACCTTCCCTGGAAAACCGTCACCAGCGACGACGGCTTAGCGCGATCGCCCCAATTCCAACGCCAACGCTGGCAGGAATTCGACGACGCCGAAGAAGTCATCATCTACTGCGGTTCCGGCGTCACCGCCTGCGTCAACATCCTCTCTCGCCATATAGCAGAACTCCCACCCGCCAAGTTGTATACTGGGGGTTGGAGCGAATGGTGTCGAACCGAAAATTCGATTCAAACCTTCTTAGATTGAATCGAATCGAGTTGAGATGAAAAAAAGCGGGTAACGCGATTCGAACGCGCGACATTCACCTTGGCAAGGTGACGCTCTACCGCTGAGCTATACCCGCAAAACCGCTTCGCAAATCGCTTTCGTTTGCTTGCGTATTATCTATATTTACACAGTTTTTTGAGAGTGTCAACCCTTTCGGGAAATTTTTTTTTGAATTTCCCGAAAGGGGAGATGGGGAGAGGGAGAGACAAGGAAGATACACCTCATCATCCCCTCATCTCCCGCTGGGGGGCGGTGCGTGACGCGGGAATCACATTGAGTTGACCGGAACACCATGATGTCGCCCGCGTCACGGCACCCTACGCCATCCCATCATCCCCTCATCACTCTCCCGTCACCGAGAGTCCGTCTACCCAAATCCGGGGACAAACGCCGCCGGGAGTGACTTCGGCTTCCGGTTCCACGTAAATAATCGACTTCAACACCTCGCGGATGTCTCCGGCGATGGTGGCGGAATCGACGCTGATTTTTTCGCCCTTGTTCACCAGCCAGCCGTCAAAAGGAAGCGAAAACGACCCCTGTAAAGCGTTTACGCCCGCGTGTAACGCGCTGAGATCGTCGATTAAGATGACGTTTTCAGCGGTGTCGAGGCTGTAGCTGTCCGAGGGGGTCGAAGCGGCGAAAACATGGTAAAAATCGGGGCTGACGGTGACTTTCGCGCCCATATTGGCGTGTCCCGTGGGTTGGGCGTTCATGCGTTTCGCCGTTCCCGCACTGTGGAGAAATCCCGTCAACACCCCGGCTTCGATGAGGGGAACCCGCCGGGTGGGGGTACCTTCGCCGTCGAAGTAACTCGGCGTCACGTTCTCCGGATGTAAGGCGTCGTTAAATACCGACAGCAGCGGCGAGGCGATCGCACTTCCCAAGGAATCCGCCTTCGACAGACTGCGGTTGTCGAGGATGCTTTGGGCGTTGTAAAGGTTGGAGAAGGCGTTGAGAAGGCTCAAAAAGGCTTCCGGGGAAAAGACAACGCGGTATTTACCGGTTTTCACCTTTTGATAGTTCAAATGAGAAATCGTCTTTTCCGCCGCTTCTTTTAAGCAGCCTTCCACATCTAAACTATCTAAGCCCACGTTGACTTTATAAGCCCCCGCCGAACGGGGTTTTTTACCCTCCTGTTCCGTTTTGCTAAACAGATACACCGAGGCGACAGAGTGGGCTTCGTGACGCAGTGCGCCCTCGCTGTTGAGATAGAATCGATCGAGATCCCGTTGGGCTAAGCCGTTGTAGGGAACGCTGGCGATCGCCGGATGCGCGTCGAGAAGTTGTTTTTCCAAATCCACGAGTCGATCGATCAGCCTCGAAACCTCCGCTTGCGGGGCGCGAACGGTTTCCATATTTTCGATGGGTTTCGTCGCTTCCGGGCTGAAATCGGGAATATGTTCTTTCGCCCCGAATTCGCTGGCTTCAGCAGCAGTTTTTAACGCCAGTTCCAACCCTTGAGCGTTGGTGTCTGTCGTGGAAGTAATTCCAACGGTGTTGTTTCCGTTCCACACGCGCACCGTGACGCTAGAACGATTGGAGGCTTTGACTTGTTTCGGTTCGCCTCGATCGACTTGAACGCTAGTTTCGTCCACACTGGAACCGTAAATATCGTACTTTTTCACGCCGATTTGAGCGGCGATATCTCGAACTTGACTGGCGAGGGTGTTAATGTCTGTCATCTTGCGTTGAACTGGTAATCTGAGCTGTAATTTTAGGAATCGAACAACAAAAGGGAACTGTCAAGGGCGATATCGGGAAATGCAGAAACTGCGATGCGATCGCCCCGTTTCACAATTTGGGAACTTTGGTATTTCCCCTCAACGGGATTTCGATACACTTCAATTTGGTTAGCGTTGGCGTCAACAATCCAAACTTCGGGGATTTCCGCGAGAGCGTAACGGGGAAGTTTTTCAGTGACATCGAATTCCAACGTGGTATCCGACACTTCGATAACGAGATATACGTCCGAAGCCGAAACCCCCGTTTCGATGTAAAAATCTTCGCGAGGAGGTAAAAGAACGATATCCGGTTGCGGTTCGGAATAATCGTTGAGAACGACGGGATTTTGAATATGGACGATCGATCGAGTTCCAAACTCGCGCATCAACCAATTAGAAATGCGATCGACATACGCCGCGTGTCGTCTTCCAATCGGACTCATTTGAAGAATTTCCCCATCCAGTAATTCCACCCGTTCCTCTGGGTGAAGAATTCCTACTTCGCCCATGCGGTGATACTCGTCCACCGTTAACTGACGGTGTTTTATCGGATTGAGAACCTTAACTTGAGTCATCGAAATTACCCCTCAAACAGAAGTGTATTCAACTCAATTTCTCGATTGGAAAACGCCAAAATTGAAAGGCGATCGCCCCGGTTGAGAATTTGGGAACTTTGGTATTTACCATCAATGGGATTTCGATACACTTCAATTCGATTGGCGTTCGTGTCAACGATCCATACTTCGGGGATTTCCGCGAGAGCGTAACGGGGAAGTTTTTCAGTGACATCGAATTCCAACGTGGTATCCGACACTTCAACAACCAAATATACATCCGATGCTAAAACCCCCGTTTCGATATAAAAATCTTCGCGAGGAGGTAAAAGAACGATATCCGGTTGAGGTTCGGAATAATCGTTGAGAACCACAGGATTTTGAACGTCGATAAACGTTCGAGAACCCAATTCATCTTTCAACTGATTTACAATCCGAAGTACATACGCCGCATGTCGTCTTCCAATCGGACTCATCTGAAGAATTTCCCCATCCAGTAATTCCACCCGTTCCTCTGGGTGCAAAATACCCACTTCGCCCATACGATGATACTCCTCCACCGTCAACTGACGCACTTTGAGAGCCATCTTCAACTTCCCTCAAAAAATCCCGTCAAAACAGTTGGGCGGGCGACCTCAAGAGGACGCCCAAACCCACTGATTTATCGACCGCCAACCGTAATCGAATCCACCTTAATATGGGGTTGTCCCACCGTAACGTAAACACTACCGCTGACAGAACCGCAGAAACCCGGCGCCAATTCCACGTCCTTAGAACACATAGAAATCTTGTTCATAATCTCCGTGGCTTCTCCGATGAGAATTGCCCCTTTCAGCGGCTTCGTAATCTTGCCGTTTTCGATGAGATAAGCTTCCTCAACACCGAAATTAAACTCGCCCGTAGGGCCGACACTTCCGCCACCCATACGTTTGCAGTAAATCCCTTTATCCACCGACGCGAACAAATCTTCCACCGAATACTCGCCCGGCGCAATATAGGTATTCCGCATCCGAGAGGCAGCAGCATAAGTGTACCCTTGACGGCGACCGCTTCCCGTGCGCGGATGTCCCGTCCGAACCGAACCCGCCCGGTCCGATAAAAAGTTTTTCAACACGCCGTTTTCAATCAACAGCGTCCGTTGGGCGGGCATTCCTTCATCATCCATATCGATGGTACCGAACTCGCCGTCAGACAGTCCTTCGTCCCACGCCGTCAGACTTTCGTGGGCGATTTTCTGACCTTTTTTATTTAAAAACGGCGTCGTTTCCTGCTCGATTTGCGTCGTTTCGAGGAGGTGTCCGCAGGCTTCGTGGAAAATCACGCCGCCGAAGGAATTCGCCATGATAATCGGGTATTGTCCCGACTCCACATAATCGGCGTACATCATGGTTCCCGCCGCTTCCGACACTTCCTCAGCGGTGGCGCCGTAATCCCAAGTCCGCAGAAAGGCGGGGTTGCTGCTTCCGCCGACTCGCTTACTGATAGAGGAACGGTTGTCGCCGTCAGCGCAAAGCAAGCTGTATCCGACGGATTGCGTCAGGCGGATATCGCGGGCGAACACGCCATCGCTGGCAGCGACGAGGACTTCTTGCCAATCGCGGAAATACGCCGCCCGTCGGGATTGTACGTGAGAGGCTTTGCGGCTGAGGGTGTCGTTCGCGGCGAGAAGAACGTCGCTCATTTCCCGCATGGAACTGCAATCGGCTAACCAGCCTTCTTTATTTTTGCGGGTGGCGTAGTCCCGCAACAGTTCCAAGTTGATGTCGGGGATGTAGGCGTTGGGTCCCGGAAGACTCAAGCCCATGATGGACAAGCCTTTTTCCAGGGCGGCTTTCAAGCCGTTGAAGGAGAGGTCGTTGGTGCTGACGTAGCAATCGGCTTTTCCGCGAAATACGCGCACCCCCGCCCCCGTGGAGAGTCGGGGCGAAATGCTGGTGATGGCGTCGTCTTCCGCCATGCAACTGATGTAGTTGGTGCGTTCGAGGAAAAATTCGATGAAATCCGCTCCGGCGGCGCGTCCGAGTCCCAGTAGAATCGAGAGGGGCGTGCGCCAGGTTTCGTCAAAGCGATCGATGGGGGCGTGGTGTGAGACCTTGGGAAGTCCTTTTGTCAATAACGCGGTGGGTGGCATATATAACGTATTTCGTCTGATTTCACGATTCCTTAACCTAGTGTAACGTTTCTTGACAGAGACGACCGGGGGAAATTGAGAATTGACAATTGATAATTGATGATTTAGAGTTCCCGGTGTAGGTTGTGCGAACCTCCGTGGAACCCAACAGTATCAAATTTTGGAATTGGTAAAATGCCTATAAAAATAAGTTTAAAAATCAAGCAAGCCGAATATTTTTTAAGATTTTACTTGCGTTTTTTATTGTATTTGGGATTTTCTTATTTTCAAAATATCCAAGATAAAAACGATTTTTTTGGTAAATATAAAAAGAAAAACAAAACAGCTTATAATAAAACCTTAAAAAACACCCGGTTAAATGTTGATTTTATTTCCTCAAATCAACCTAAAATAATATCATTTTTTACCGTTTTTCTCGTCGCAATTTTTGTGACGGGATGTTCGACCTCCAACCAAGCCACTTCTGCCGTTTCCTCCAATCCCACAACAGAGGCATCCGCCATTCCAAAACCGGAATCTTCTTCCGAACCGATACCAGAACCCACCCCGGAACCGACGCCGACTTCAACGCCTAACTTCGTAGAATCTAGCGTGACGCCACCGCCGCTTTCAGGAATGAGTGGAACTCGCGAAGAAACGCCTACCGAACTGTCTCAACCGTCCTCAATGTCCCAGTCTGAATCTCAACCGAAAATTGCTAACGTTAGCGTGGGTTGGAATACTAATTTATCTGTCGAAGGTGTCGCTTACGATATTTACGTTCCAGCGAATTACGGAAGCGATTTAGCCTGTGCGGTGATGCTTCCCGGCTGGGATTTCGATAAAGCCCGTTGGGTTAACGAAACCAATTTACAAGCCCTTGCAGACGAATACGGCTATATTTTATTGTTGCCGCAAATGGGACAAACGCTCTACGAAAGTTCTTATTATCCTGAAACGGAAATGCGGTGGCATCCGTCTATCCCTGGCGGCGAATTTATGAGACGATTTTTTATTCCCGCCATGCAGCAACGACATGGTTTGTTAGTTCCCGGCCAACAGAATACGTTAATTGGTCTTTCGACGGGAGGTCGCGGCGTGGCATTAGTTGCGTTAGAAAATCCCGGTTTGTTCGTGGCGGGGGCGAGTTTTTCGGGAGATTTTAGCCAGGATAATACGCCAGACGATCGACTGATGACGGCGGTGTACGGATATTATAATCAATATCCCGAACGTTGGACGGGACGAGACAATCCTCAACGTCGAGTTTCGGAATGGCAAATGCCCCTTTATTTAGCTCACGGAACCGCTGACGATATCGTTCCCGAATCGCAAAGTTACGGGTTTTATCAAGCGTTAGTCAATTCGGGAGCGGGAAATCGCGTTGAATATCACCCTGTTGAAGGGGCAGGACATAACTTTTATTTTTGGGGAAGCCAGTTACGTCCTGCCTTTGAGTTTTTCGAGCGTTTTAGATAGGAATATGGGGTTTTTGCCTGGGTTGGATGTTTGGTGTTTTGGGTCGATCGATACTCCATCTTTTTTCGATAAACTGGGTTTTAAAAATTCTGGATTTCCGAAACACAAAGGAAACGGAGTTTTGGGCAAAAAGATGAGAAACTCTTATTTGAGAGGAGGATGGAGTGTTACTCGCTCGATCGAACGGCAATTAGTGACATCGCCAAACGGCACTGGGGTTATCTAAACCGGGGCGAACGGTGGAGTTGCCGACGGTGAAATCGTCAATGCTATAGGTCACAGACATTGAGGAACGATTGGGATTGCCAATGCGCCACAAATCACCCCACCAGTTGACATCGACGCTGCCCCAATTGATATCGGCACTAAAACAGACTAAACTCGATCGATCATATAAAGCACCGTACATATAATTGCCTTCTCGAATATAGGAAACCATGGCTTCGAGATCGCGTTCGTAGAAATGATGTCGGCCTCGAGGAAGGCGATCGGTATGTTGGGAAATTAAGCGGGTTGGGCTTTGGGGAACGAGCGTTGAGTCGTCGGACAATCCCTTAGTTTCGGCTGTGACGCTCGGTGTTAAGAGGCTTCCGGCTAAGGCTAAACTGGTGAATAGGGCAAAAATTGGACGTTTCATAGGTTTTGGTGCGAAATCGTAAATTTTGTTGCTTCACCGATAGAATACTCGATTTCGCAAGATTCTCAGGGGTTCTCGATTTGAAGAGTTACATCCAGGCCCGTTGACACTCCTCAGCTATCACGGCGTGAGGATTCTTCCTTCAACGATCCAACTTGCTTCGACAGGTTTGCACCAGCCAAAGTAGCGGTCAAATCTCCAGAAGCGTTTAGGTCATCGACCAAAGTTCCGGTATGCCCTACCGTACTTAAGGCAGCGTTCAGAATGTTGATGGCTGCGTTGTGGTCTCTGTCAAGTTCGCAACCGCACTGACAAACGTGGGTGCGAGTTGAAAGCGTCTTTCTGACGACCGTGCCACAACTCGAACAGGCTTGGCTGGTATAGGCAGGTTCGACCGCAACGGTTATCCTGCCAAACTTTTCTCCAAACTGTTCCAACCACTTCCTGAACTGATACCACCTTTAACTTTGAACTCGAGAACAAGCATCGTCGTTTGACTTGATTAAACTAAGCCGGCCAGTCGCCCACCCGACTCGTCTTCAAAACCGTGCGTGAAAGTTTCCCTTCACACGGCTCCTCAACAACTTGGCTCTTGTCATGAGTGCCAAGGCTGCCGTCTAAGGCAGTTTTTACATCGTGGCAATGTCGATGAAGAAGTTGGAGGTTTTTATACACATCCTTTCCACCTTTTGACTTGGGGATGATATGGTCGATTTCCATCACATCTTCTTCACGGAACGTTAGTCCGCAGTGGGCGCACTTCCCTTTTTGTTTCTTCAGAAGATATGAAACCCTCTTGGAAACTCCCGGTTGTTTGCCCATTCTTGCACTCCAGTATTTCAAGTTGCCGTCATATGGGCTGGCGTTGCCTTTGACCTTTACGTGGCGTACAATTGGCGTTTCACTGTGACTTTTTAACTGCATCGGGTTTGATTCCGAGCGGGTTGCAAATGCCCAGTTATGGTTTCCAATCGTTTGCCAGTATTTCCGAGCTACCCATTTATCCGTTTTGTTTGCGTGTCTTCTTTTGCCCCATCTGAATAGTTTCCAGAATAGGAGATTATCCATTTGAGAGAAGACTTCTTTGGATACTACCGTTGAGTAATAGCTACTCCATCCCCTGATGACCGGATTAAGATGCCTGATTAAAGCTTCTTGCGGTGCGGTGATGTGAGAATCTATTATCTCTTTTAATTTGTGGTAATGGGTGTTAATGGCTTTCTTGCTGGGTTTAATGATGGTTTTGAACCCTAAAGGCTTTCCATGGGAGTTTTGTCCAGTTTTATATTTTCCAACTTTGTATTGTCGGATGTTAAAACCGAGAAAATCAAACCCTGGTTTATCACCTTCTAATGTATGAGTAAGGTGTGTTTTGGCTTCTTTGAGTTCTAATCCCATTCCTTCCAACCATTCCTGAATATGGTCACGACATTTCAGTATGACATCTTTGTTTTCGTGGATGATTACGAAGTCATCAGCGTATCTGATTAAGGATATTGCTCGTCTTCGTTTTGTTTTATCTCCTTTTCCAGGAAGTTTTTCCACTAAGTCCTTGATGCTCTCTTCCATGCCGTGAAGGGCTATATTTGCCAATAAAGGGCTGATTACTCCTCCCTGTGGCGTACCCTCATTCGTTGGAAATAGCTGTCCAGAATCAATCACCCCAGCTTTCAGCCAAGCTCGTATCTGCCGTCTAATAGCGGGAAATGTTTCGAGCTTCCCTAGTAGTACACCGTGGTCAATCCTGTCAAAACATTTGGCAATATCAGCATCTAGTACCCATTTAGCTTTATGCTTAATGGTTTGATAAATAGCTACAATTGCGTCCTGACAAGACCTTCCAGGTCTGAACCCATAGGAGTTAGGCTCAAACACAGCTTCCCACTGCGGCTCTAATGCCATTTTGACTAAGGCTTGTGTGGCGCGGTCGTACATTGTGGGTATTCCTAGT
>NZ_JBNGCO010000104.1:0-16552 GCF_049974805.1 Baaleninema sp. | reverse complement strand
CGAGAGTTCGCCGCAAGAGGGACTCTTGCTGGGGAGTTGGATAGAAGCGATATCGAAACGCTCGAAGTGTCATTTGGGCAGTTTCATCCTCACTGGACATTTTACTGCCAAGCCGCCCTAGAAGGGCGGGGTCTTAAACCCAAATTTTTTGATAATCCTCCCCTCCCCTCTCGCGAGAGGGGAGGCGAAAAAACTTAAGCGTGGCAGGTGCAACCCTTGTGACCGCAACCGCTTCCGTCAGGATGTCCCTTCGCGCAAGCCTCGCTGCAATAGTACTGACCGTCTTTTTCTACGGCTTTATCCGTGTCTACGATGCACAAGCAAGACTCACAGGCGCATTTCATTTGCGTAACGGTGGTCATGGCACTTTGTCCTCAATGCGATCGACATCTGAATAGATATTCAGATATTGTGACTGTACCACCGTCCAACGGGCGATCGCCGGACTGTCAGAAAAATTTAACTATTTCCGACCTCGGGAAGTCTCATCCGCGTCACCACGAAACTCGAGACGCCTCCAGTATGCTCCTCCTCGACCCAAAAGCTGAGTAAAATCGACCTATCTCGAACCAATGGCACGTCATTACGCTGAAGGTCAGAACCCATGAATCGCGAAACGATTCCCCAAACTGACTCGATTCAAGAATTCGCCGAATTTTGGGAAACTCACGATATCACAGAGTTTGAATACCAACTTGAAGGGGTCGATAAATCTCAATTCCACCGACTTAATTCGGGAATGGGTTCTCGAAAAGGTTCGTATCGTCGCAAAAGCAGAAAGCTGAGTTGTTGAGAGGTTTCTGAAAAGTCGATCGACTCTTCTCGAATTAACTTACGAATCACCCAAAACGCCATTTGCGGCGGAAACGCATTACCGTATAAACTGTATTGATGGTAAACCGATAAGCAATCGCAACGATCGTCTGGAAAACCCTGTATCCGAGCATACTCAATATTAGTTAACCGACGATAGCGATCGCCCACTTGGTATCGTTCGTAATGACGGCTCGTAGTTGAAGTTAGCGTCGGTGCTAAACCATCAATTCCATAAATTGTATAGCCCATTCTAGAGCCGCCTTTTTGGTTGTACAAGACTCGAACGCCGTTAATTAACTTATTGACGAAAACACTCGATTTGAGTCGTTCTAAAGTGTCTTCAGTAAAATCAAAACTCGCCTCGGGATTGGCTTCTAAAATCTCCGCTAATTTTACTAATGGCTGAACTTCAGAAAATACCGATAAATTGAGGTCGTAAAACTTCCCGTTTTGAGCAATTCCCCAGGTTTTAAATTTTCGAGTATGGCTTTCAATGGGATTCCATAAAGAGAAGTTCGTTAAAGCTGCTGATTTTTCGATCGATACTCCTGTAAAATCTTCCGAATTGGCGAGGTGAGAAACAATTCGTGAAGGATTGAACGTTCCCACAATCACAATTCGTTCTCGATTTTGCGGCAAGCCAAAATTAGCCGCGTTCAGAAGCCGCCATTCCACGAGATACCCCAACCGAGAAAGGGAATCGAGAATCGCAGCAAAATGAGAGCCGCCTTGCATTGATAACAGACGTTTGACATTTTCGAGTACGAAATATTGAGGTTGTCGCCATTTCAAAATTTTGACAATTGCCTCGAATAACGTCCCTCGCGGATCGCAAATTCCGAGTTTTTTACCTGCACTAGAAAACGGTTGACAGGGAAATCCCGCCGTCAGCAAATCGTGAGGGGGAATCTCCTCGAGAAACTGCCAAATATCCCCCTCGACAAAGTTTGATGGATGGGACTTTTGCCTGTAGACTTTGGCGGCGTTGGTGTCGATATCGTTTGCCCACACCGTTTCAATTCCCAATCGATCGCACGCCAGTCTAAATCCGCCAATTCCGGCAAATAATTCAACGGCTTTTAAAGAATCGTTCATGGTTGAATAGTCTAAATTCAAACGCGATCGATGGAAAAATCAAACGTACATTTTAACCAGTTTAACAGTTCTCACCGTCCCAACTTCTGACGAATCCGACCCACGAACAAATCCACCTCGGGAAGTCCCATCCGCGTTACCACTAACCACAGGACGTTTGCGCATTGTCGATTCTTAACACCAGATTAGAGTAAATTAGAGTAAAATATATCCTATGAGGATCTACAAGTTAATTTGGACTCCAGATCGGATCGAACATATCGCACGACACAATATTACCCCGGAAGAAGTCGAAGAAACTTGTTTTGGCGTTGCCAGAGTACAACGTGCCAAATCAGAAGGACATAATCCAGTTTATTACATTCTCGGTCAAACCGAAGCAGGACGCTATTTGTTTTGTGTTGTGATTCACTTCCCTGATGGAAATGGATATCCAGTCACCGCACGCTCGATGACTGACAAAGAAAGACAACGATACAGACAATGGAGGAACCCATGACTCGCGAAACGATTCCCCAAACTGACTCGATTCAAGAATTAGCCGAATTTTGGGAGACTCACGATCTCACGGATTTTGAAGACCAACTTGAAGAGGTTGAAGAAACTGTGTTCGATCGATCGTCTTTCATTCAAATCCAATTGCAGCCACAAGAGATTGAAGCGATCGAAAAAATAGCGCGATCGAGAAATCTCAGTTCCACCGACTTAATTCGGGAATGGGTTCTCGAAAAAGTTCGTACCGCTTAGCAACCGTGCAGTATCGTCCAAAGTTCTCACCGCCCCAACTTCTGACGAATCCGACGCACGAACAAATCCACCTCGGGAAGTCCCATCCGCGTCACCACCAAACCGAACAGTCCCAATCCCACAAAACCCGCGATCGAAAGCTCCAACAACAACAACAAAAACCCCGGTTCCACAAACACCCGCTGCATCAGCGCAAACGCGCCCCAACTGGCAAACCCCGCCACCACACTCAACAGCGTCAGCCACACCACCGGAGACGCCCATTCGCGCCAGGGAATGCCGTCAATCTTACGATCGAGCAACACCAACAATGCCACCATCGAAATAATATTGACCCCCACCGTCGCCAACACCAACCCCGGCGCACCAAACCAATTAATAAACAAATAGTCCAACAACGCATTGAGGAAAATATTCACCATACTGACGCGAAACGGCGTATCGCCGTCGCCGAGGGCGTAAAACACCCGCACCAACACATCGCGCCCCAAATACACGAACATTCCCAACCCATAGGCCATCAAAATCGCCGCCACGAACTCCGACGCCGATCGATCGAACGCATATCGTTCGTAAACCACCTGCACGATGGGCATCGCCAACGCCACCATCAACGCCCCCAAGGGCAACATCGACAACGCCGTTAAAATTAACCCCTGGCGAATTCGCAACTTTAACTCTCCCCAATGTTGCGGGTCGGACAACCGCGAAAAAATCGGCAGCATCGGCACCAAAATCGCATTGGAGAGAATCCCCAGCGGCGTCTGTACCAACAGCCCCGCATATCCCAAGGCCGACGCCGTTTGAGGAATGAACGAAGCAAACCACAAATCCGTATAAACGTTAATTTGCATCATCCCCGAAGAAAACGTCGCCGGACCCATGACTTTCATCACCTCGCGCACGCCGGGACGCCAAAACTCGAACCGCAGGCGCAGGGTTCCCAACCCTTCCCGCCACTGCACCACCACCTGCACCAACCACTGCAAAACTGCCCCGAGGAGAGTTCCCCACGCCAACACCATGCCGCCGAGGGTGGCATAGCGGGGGTCGGTGATGTTTTCCCCTAGATACAAGGCGAGAAAGCCCAAACCCCCCAGGAGGGCAACGCTGGAAAATAAAGGACTAATGGAGGGCAACCAATACATATCGGCGGCGTTCAAGGTGCCGAAGCCGATGCCAATCAGTCCCGCCAGCAACGCCATCGGTGCCATGATGCGAAACTGAGCGATGGCGATTTCGCGGATTTGCTGACCTACCTCCGTCCCCGATAATCCCGGTGCCACTAAGTCCACCAGAGGACTGGCGAAAATGACGAGGGCGATGGTTACCAATAACAACAGACCCCCGACGAGGGTGGTCATGGTTTCGATGAGGGGAACCGCGTCTTTTTTGTCCCGTTTGGCGACGACGCTAACGATCGCACTGTGAAACGGGCCGTTAATGCCCCCCAGGAGAACCAGCAGGAAGCCGGGGATGACGTAGGCATAGTTATAGGCGTCCACCGCCGGACCGACGCCAAAGGCGGCTGCGATCGCCTGTTGGCGAATCAAGCCGAACAGTTTACTAATTAAGGTGGCGGCGGCGACGATACCCGCAATAGACGCCAGCGATCGAGCAGTTTTATTTTTCTGGGTCACAAACGATACAACGGTGCGAAGTCTTCCACAACATTTAACCGCAAGAGCGTTACATCTTTGTACAATTCAGGTCGGGTCGTCGATCGATCGCGCCCGGTTTTCTCTCGTATTGCATGGAATTCCCAAGCGATCGCTCCGTCCTCCAAAAACCCAGAAATTCTCGTCATGACCGCCAATTTCGTCTATCAATATCCCCCCCTGTATTCCGGAACCCTCGTTCGCCGCTACAAACGCTTTCTCGCCGACATCGAACTCGTCAACGGCGAGATCGTCACCGCCCACTGTCCCAACACCGGGCCCATGACTGGGGTTTGCGCGTCCGCCTCTCCCGTCATGCTGTCCTACAGCGACAACGCCAAACGGAAATATCCCTTCACCTGGGAAACCATTCAAATGCGGGACGAAGGGCGGACCTGGGTGGGGATTAACACCGCCTTACCCAATCGGGTGATGAAAACGGTCTTAGAAGAGCATCGCATTCCGGAACTGGGCAATTACGAGACAGTTCGCAGCGAAGTCCGCTACGGAAGCGACAAAAAAAGCCGTATCGACTTTTTGCTTTCTGGCGGCGACGCCGAGAAACCCATTTACGTGGAAATTAAGAACACCACTTGGGCCAAAGACGGCTTGGCGTTGTTCCCCGATACCGTCACCGAACGGGGACAGAAGCATTTACGGGAGTTAACCGCCCTTGTGGAGGCGGAAGACGCCCGCTGTGTGATGCTGTACTTTATTAACCGGGGCGACTGCGATCGATTCTCGCCGGGAGACGACGCCGATCCCCAATACGGCGAGTTACTGCGTCAAGCAGTGGACGCCGGGGTGGAAGTTTTACCCTGTCGCTTCGACGTCACCCCCGACGGACTGCGGTATCTGGGACTAGCGACCCTAGAATTGTAGGGGAAATTCCCGGTAGAGATGCCCTCGCTGCGACGCCGTTCCCGGCAAAGACGTATAATCTGT
The DNA here is from genome assembly GCF_049974805.1 of Baaleninema sp. Lineage (NCBI taxonomy): Bacteria > Bacillati > Cyanobacteriota > Cyanophyceae > Oscillatoriales > Oscillatoriaceae > Baaleninema > Baaleninema sp. The sequence goes on along the minus strand of NZ_JBNGCO010000104.1, from coordinate 11,291 downwards.
TACAAAATATGCCAGGTTGTCAGTGGTAATAAAAAGCCATGCTGACGCAGGACTAGCTCGATAAACATAAGGAGTTTTTGGCGTGAAAAAGGTAGAAGCCATTATTCGACCGTTTAAGCTCGACGAAGTAAAAATTGCTTTGGTCAACGCCGGTATTGTGGGAATGACCGTCTCGGAAGTGCGGGGATTCGGTCGCCAGAAAGGTCAAACCGAGCGGTATCGCGGCTCGGAATACACCGTGGAGTTTTTACAAAAGCTCAAACTCGAAATCGTTGTGGAAGACGATCGCGTGGATATGGTGGTTGACAAGCTTTCTGCGGCGGCGCGGACTGGCGAAATCGGCGACGGGAAAATTTTCGTGTCTCCGGTGGAAACCATTGTTCGGATTCGCACGGGCGAAAAAAACCACGAAGCGATTTAGTTTCGATTTTTCGGTTTTTTCGATTGGGGCGATCGATTCGATCGCCCCGGTTTTTTGTCCTTCTTTAAATTCTCGGCTTGAGTCAGATCTGAGTCAGATCCCCGGCATCTTGGAGATGCCGGGGATCTCGCATAGGTTCGAGGATGGGCTGTTGGGTTTCGGTTCCCTTCACCCAACCTACGAAATTTTATTCAATACAAAGAACCATAAAAAATACGGAGACAAAATTTAATTTGCCTCCGTATAAAACTCTCGAAAAACTATTAGTTTTAACAGATTTTAACGCTGTCAAAACATCGATTTTCAGAGAAAAAAGCGGCTAAAAGACTTACACCTTACCGCCAGCCTGGGCGACTTCCGTAGCAAAATCGCAGCCACCTTTCTCAATGCCTTCACCGAGGACGAAACGGACGAAGCGACGCACCTGGATGTTTTCGCCCAACTGTGCCACCGTTTGTTTCACCAGTTCGTCAACCGTGATGTTTTGGTCGCGGATGTAGGGCTGTTCCAACAGAGCCAGCTCTTTCAAGCGTTTCGCAATCCGGCCTTCCACGATTTTCTCGCGGATGTTTTCCGGCTTGCTGGCCAGGTCTTCGCGACCCATTTCCACTTCCTTCTCTTTGGCGACGAAATCCGCCGGGATATCGTCAACCCGCACGTATTCCACGTTCGGACAAGCAGCGACCTGCATCGCCACGTTGCGAACCAACTCTTGGAACTCTTCGCGACGGGCCACGAAGTCCGTTTCGCAGTTGACTTCCACCAGAACGCCGACGCGGCCACCAGTGTGAATGTAGCTGCCCACCAGACCTTCAGCAGCAACGCGACCTTCTTTCTTGCCTGCCGAAGCAATGCCTTTCTGTCGAAGCCACTCCATCGCTTTGGCCATGTCACCATCGCTTTCTTTGAGGGCTTTCTTACAGTCCATCATGCCTGCGCCAGTTTTCTCGCGCAGTTCCTTTACGTCTTTTGCTGAGATTTGCGCCATTGTTGCTTCCGTTCCTCTAGTCTACGCAGAACTGCGATCGCTCGCTATTCTTCCTCTTTGCTGTCGTCTTCATCGGAGCTGGTATCGTCCGAATCGTCATCCGACACTTCAGCTTGTGCTTCTTGCACGTCAGCTTGTGCTTCTTGCACGTCAGCTTGTGCTTCTTGCACGTCTTCTTCCTCTTCGTCCTCGAAGTCTTCGACGCTGTAATCGTCGTAATCGTCCTCAGACAAAGTGTCGAGCTGGCCGTGACGACCTTCGTAAATCGCATCGGCAAGCTTGCCCAATATTAGCTTAATCGATCGAATCGCATCGTCGTTAGCCGGAATGGGAACGTCCACCGCATTCGGGTCGCAGTTGGTATCCAACAGAGACACGATGGGAATATCGAGCTTGTGGCATTCTTGAACCGCCGTGTATTCGCGGCGTTGGTCCACCATCACCACGATGTCGGGAACTTTCCGCATTCCCTTGATTCCACCAAGGTACTTCCGCAGTTTGAACAGTTCCCGACGCAGCATCGCCGCTTCTTTTTTGGGGCGAAGGTCGAGATTTCCGGATTCTTCGAGGTTTTCCAGTTCTTTGAGTCGCTCGACGCGGGTTTTAATCGTCGTCCAGTTGGTGAGCATTCCCCCCAACCAACGTTGGTTGACGTAGTAAGCTCCGCAGCGAGAGGCTTCTTGGGCGATGAGTCCGGCGGCTTGACGCTTGGTACCGACGAACAGGACTTTTTTTCCGGCTTCGGCCGCCGTCCGCAGATAGTCGTAAGCATCTTCGAGCAACTGGGCCGTTTGCACCAAGTCGATGATGTGGACGCCGTTGCGATCGGTGAAGATGTACTGCGACATCCGGGGGTTCCAGCGGCGCGTCTGGTGTCCGAAGTGAACTCCGGACTCCAGCAATTGAGCCAAAGTCACGACTGCCATATATTCTTTTCTCCTTTTTTCGGGTTCATCCTCCATCCAGTGTTTGATTTCCGCTCGGGACTTTCTCCCGAAGTGCGTTGGGAAACACCCGAAACGCTGGATGTGCGAGATTGAAATTGGACAACTTTACTAGAGTAGCATGGGAGCCGGGGAGATGAGGGGAGGATGAGATGATGAGATGATGAGGTGATGAGATGTTGCCAGAAAACGGGTATATTCTGGATTGAGATATCCGGCATCTCGAAGATGCTGGGGTTCTGGACAGAAGGGCCCGGTTTCCGCTCAATTTTTTGGGGGAAAACTCTTTTTCTCCCACCTGTATCCTTATATATCTCCTGTATTTTTTGAATTCTCTTGAACGAGCCTCTTTCTATTCTGGTTGTTGGTGGCGGTGCGGCGGGATTTTTCGGTGCGATCGCTTGTGCGACGGCGAATCCCAAAAATCCCGTGACGCTCCTCGAAGCGAGTCGCAAACCCCTGCATAAGGTTCGCATTTCTGGCGGCGGACGCTGTAATGTCACTCACGCTTGTTTTGAGGCGGTGTCGTTGGTGAAACACTATCCTCGCGGCGGTAAGGCTCTGCGCGGGGCGTTTACCCGGTTTCAACCTCGCGATACGATCGAATGGTTCGCTCAGCGTGGCGTCAAATTGAAAACGGAAGCTGACGGACGGATGTTTCCTATTACTGACGATTCGGAAACGATCGCGCAATGTTTGCTGAAGGAAGCTCGCGAAACGGGGGTTCGGTTGCGGTTGCAGTCTCCTGTGTTCTCTGTGAGTCGGGAGGAAACGGGATTTCGGGTGAGGTTGAAAAATGGCGAAACTTGCTACGGCGATCGCTTGTTACTGGCGACGGGAAGCCATCCTAAAGGATATCAATTGGCTCGGGACTTGGGACATTCGATCGAACCTCCTGTTCCCTCTCTGTTTACTTTTAATATTGACGAGCCGAGATTGCACGAACTGGCTGGCGTCTCGGTTTCCGAGGCGACGGTTCGACTTCCTGAGGCGAAACTCAGCCAGTCGGGGCCGGTGTTGGTGACGCATTGGGGATTTAGCGGACCGGCGATTTTGAAACTTTCGGCGTGGGGGGCGCGATTTTTGTTCGATCGCAACTATCGCAGTCCCCTCGTCGTCAACTGGCTTCCCCAGGAAAACCCCGAAACTCTGCGACGACATCTCCTCTCCGTCAAAACTCGGGAAACCCGGAAATCGATCGCCGCTTTTTCCCCTGTGGCGTTACCTCGGCGGTTGTGGTTGTATCATCTGACGAGAGCTGATATCGACGGAAAAAAACGCTGGGCGGAACTCTCGAAGCAAGAGATGGCGCGTTTGGTGCGTCACCTGCTGCAAGATGACTACTCTATAACGGGGAAAGGTATATTTAAAGACGAGTTCGTTACTTGTGGCGGCGTCAATTTAAAAGAGGTCAATTTCAAAACTCTCGAAAGTCGCCTCTGTCCGAATTTGTATTTCGCTGGAGAACTCCTCGACATCGATGGCGTGACGGGAGGCTTTAATTTCCAAAACGCTTGGACGACGAGTTGGCTGGCGGGGAAGGCGATGGCGTTGGGGGGATGAGGGGATGATGGGGTGATGGGGTGATGGGATGATGGGATGAGGGGATGAGGGGATGATGGGATGAGGGGATGATGAGAGCCGTAGGGTGCGTGACTTGAAAAATCGGGTGTCGATCTTGAAACCGACAAATTGTCACGCACCGCCCCCGCGTTTAAATTTTTCTGAGGGAAATGTTTGATGGATTTTAAGGGTTCGATTCTCAAATTTCCGATGTTGCTGTTGGCGGGGTTGGCGATGGGAAATCCTGCGATCGCACAATCGATCGCACAATCGACTGAAAATCCGCGTTTGACGCCTCAAGACTGCGATCGATTTGAGGTGGGGATGACGCAAGCGGCGTTCGACGAACTTCTCGAGGAGTTGGAAATCGAGGCGGAACGACAACCTGTCGCCACGGGAAACAGTCTCGTTCAGTGGGTTGATGAGGAGACGGGAGCGGTTTTAATCGCGACGTTGCGGGAAGAATTGGTGTCTGGGGTGTCGTGTTTCGGCGTGTCGCCGCAGGTGGAAGCAACCGCCGGATATACCCATCAACTCTGTTCGGAGGTGGATATGGGGATGACGTTAGCGGAAGTGCGTCAAGCTTTGGGTTCGCCGGGTGAGATGGTGGATACGGGAGATGGTCGATCGATGGGGTTGTTGTGGCGTTGGGAAGATCCCAATACCAACGAGGTGGCGATTTTGTCGTTTAGCAGCTTCGATGTGTTGGTGGGAAGTACCTGTATGGTGGAAACGCCGGAATCGGAAACGCCTGAGATGGAAGGCGACAGCGAGGAAGCTGAGGCGACGAACGCGCAGAATTAACGATTAGATATTAACGATTGGATAGAAAGGCGGGTTGAGGCGATCGCGCGATCGCCCGTTCGTTGGTAGGCTAAACGAAGAAGTTGCACGAATACCAGTAGAGCGAATCCATGACGGCGAAGGGAAAACGAGCGTTAATTACGGGTGCCAGTAGCGGTATCGGCGAAGCGACGGCGATCGCATTTGCCAAAGCCGGAATCAATCTGGCATTGTTGAGTCGATCGCCCGAAAAATTAGAGAAAGTCGCTGATACGGCACGCCACGAAGGTGTTAATGTCGAGACGCTAACTCTCGATTTGTTGGAACTCGATCGCGTTCGAGATGAAGTGTCCGCCTTTGCTGAAAAATGCGGCGGAATCGATATCCTCGTCAATAACGCGGGTATGGCCTATACGGGGAAATTGATGGATACTCCCCTCCATCATTGGCAAAAAGTTCTCGATTTGAACTTGACAAGTGCGCTAGAATGTGTTAAAGGAGTCGTTCCGGGGATGCGATCGAAAGGCAGCGGCATCATCATCAACGTAGTCTCGATCGCCGGAAAACAAGCCTTTCCCGTTTGGGGCGCGTACAGTGCCAGTAAATTCGGCTTATTGGGAATGTCCCAAGCCTTAGCCGCCGAAGAACGAGAACATGGCATTCGCGTCACCGCCTTATGTCCCGGTGCCGTGAACACGCCAATTTGGGAAACAGAAACCGTCGAGTCCGATTTCGATCGATCGAAAATGCTGACCCCCGATATCGTCGCCCAGTCCATTTTACAAATCGTTCAACTGCCCGATTCAGCGGTGGTTGAAGAACTGGTTCTGATGCCCAGCGGCGGCGCGTTTTAAGTCCGTTTAGAGTGCAGAGGGAAGAGTGTAAAGAGTCGAAGCAGGGCGAAATGTCTTGACTCTTAACTCTTCCCTGAAAGACGCACACCCTAGCGAGAGATCGATCGCCCTCAAGTCTCAAGTCTCAAGTCTCAAGTCTCAAGTCTCAAGTCTCAAGTCTCAAACTTGTCTTTACGAATTTACGGAAACCGTCAACTCAAAACCTTGCCGGGACAAACCACGCGCCCGACGCCCGCGCGGGTGCGGGAAGCGGTGTTTAATATCTGGCAGGGAGACATTCGCGGCTGTCGCTGGTTGGATTTATGTTCCGGTAGCGGCGCGATGGGGGCTGAAGCCTTGTGTCGCGGCGCGTCGCGGGTAGTAGGCATCGAACAGTTGGGAAAAGCCTGTGCGATCGTGCGGCAAAACTGGCAGCAGGTGGCGCAGCCGGAACAACAGTTTCAGGTGTTGCGAGGGGATGTAGTGAAACGGTTGTCGGCCTTGAAAGGACAGCAGTTCGATCGCATCTATTTCGATCCGCCCTATGCCAGCCATCTATACGAACCCGTTTTACAAAAACTCGTGGGCGATCGTCTCTTAGCCGACAATGGCGAGTTAGCTCTCGAGTGCGATCCCAAACGAGAGAAGGTAGCAGAACCGCCAGAACTGGAACTAATTCGCGAAAAACTCTACGGAAACACAGCCGTTCGCTTTTACCGTTGGGTGTCGGCGGAAGGGTGATGGGGAAACGTCCCCGAACCTTCCACCACCAGCCCTCACGACTAGCCGCCGAGTTGGTTACCGCGACGGTATTGCAAGTAAGCGGCTACAAACAGACCCGCCAAAGTCACGGGAATCAGTCCCAACACGATGCCAGACAGCAGAGGTTCTACCATGATTGCGCTCCTTAAATTGGAAATCTCAATTAGCAAATTTGCTAATACACTATCCTAGCAGCGGTTGACGGGAGGTGAGACAAGGAGACTCGAGAAGATACACCTCATCGCCTCATCAACTCCTCATCTCATCATCTCCCGGTTGGGGGCGGTGCGTAACCATTTCTCGGTTTCGAGTTCGACACCTGATTTTTCAACTCACGCCCCCTACAACGATTCGTGGTCAAAACAATCGGCCGGAAATGCCGAGACGCTGGCGGCTGGTATTACCGGGAATCGCACCGTCTCCGCCGGGTTCGACAGGCTCGCCGGGAGGATTAGGATCGGGATCGGGATCTTCGGGTTCCGGTTCGCCGCAGGTGTGGGACGTGCCGAGATTGGAAATTTTGCAAATAGCGTAAGCCCAGGCTTGTTGGGCGCGTTGGAAATGTTCTCCCAACCATTCGCCTTTGGCTTCCGGGTCGTTTTCGGCGACGGCTTCCACGCCATCTTTATAGTGGTCGCGATCGAGGATTTGCTCTCCTTCTTCTCGCGTCGGTTCGTCGAGGCGTTCGAGAGTGGTTTCGACTTTCTCAGCTTTGGCTTTAGCATCTTGATAGCGTTGATTGGCTTCCTGTACGTCGATGCGGTTGCGTTGCGCCAAGTTGTTCTTGGTCGAAGCAGTTTCAACATAAGACAATTCGGAAAATCGAGCGTTTCCAGTAGTGGGAGTTCCTACAAAGGTCCAACCGCGATCGCGCACTTCCACGGTGCGATCGGGACTCACCAACCGCACAACACTAAATTGATAGATGTTCATTTCCGGTTCCCCCGGAACGGGAATCGCCCCCACCGCGTCGTCGTATTCAGTTTCCAGGCGGTAGCCGTCGCCGTAGTCGATAGCAGTGATGCGATCGCGATCGTCCCGTACCACCGTCGCCGGACGGGGAACCAACGCTTCCATTCGCGTCTGTTGATATCCCGAGGGAAAGTAACGCACGAAATAGCCGCCGGGATGCAACGACCATCGCCCTTCGGGAATTTCCCGACTCCCTTCGCCGCGAGGTACAGTTCCCGTTAACACGGCGATATTCTCCAATTCTTCGTAAGTGGCGTTGGCTTGGCTGAGGCGTGCGCGGAGTTCGGCCTTGGCGTTGAGGACTCGTCGCACTTGTGGGGGTAGGTTGGCGAAGAGTTCTCGCCGCACGTCCTCGGGAATCTGTCCTAACGAACCGCCGTTGAGTTCGTCGATTTCGTCTTCGGTCAACAGGGTTCGCGCCACAGATTGGATATTCTCGTCCATGTCGCTGACGCGGGTTTGGGCGATGATGCCCCACAGGAGAATCTGAATTTGTCGCTGGGGAATATCGGGGTAGTTTGCCGACTCCCGTAAAATTTTGGTGATGAGGTCGGCGCGAGGCCCTTCGAGGGGGGCGTAGGCGTAACCGTCTCCGCCGCCGGGGCCGTGGGTTCCCGCTCGCAGACAGTAGCTTTGTAGCGTGGCTTCGTAGAGTCCTGGCGGCGCGAAATAGCTGCCGTCTGCTTGTCGATCGAGACTCGCCAGCGATCGCGCTTCGCCGAAGTCTTCGCCGTCGAGGAGAGGCATTTCTCGCCGCACATCTTCTAAACTCGTCGTCAGAGGCGGATCTTCTTCGAGGAGATCGGAAAGATCGGGAATCGGCAGCGAATCCGGTACGTCGGGGATGATGTCGGGCAAACCCAACTGAGCCAATTGGCTCGATGGTGCGGTTTGGGGAGACGCGGCGGCCTGGCGATCGCTCACTAGAGCTATGCCAGTTAAGCCGCTGGCGACTACCGTTAACCCCAGCCAGCTCAGGCTTTGTCGCAAGGATCGCATAAAAATTTCTCCGATCGAGTCTTCGGTTGGGCGGGTTTAATCTCTTCTTGCCGGCGATCGCCCCTTTCTTCGGGATGGTCGCCATCGCTACCGCCATCGTTACCCTAGCGTACTCGGACTCGCCATTTGCACAGAGCGATCGCGTCGCTTTTCCGTTTCCCCTTCTCCCGAGCGATCTGCGTCACAGGTTTTCAAACCCGGGAGTGTCAATTTATATTAAAGATGAATAAGAAGTTTGTATCACTCCGTCCGACGTTGCTCGACCGACGACTTTTGAAAACGCCCGTAATCCACCTTGATGTCGATCGCCTGATCCAGCGCGTTGCCCTGTTCGCCCTGACAGGGTTGCTCGCGATCGGACTAGCCGTTTTGGGTTTCCACCACTGGCAGATGTCCGATCCTTACGTGCGCGCCGTTCTCGCGATCGAGGGCGATGCGTCCCACGGTCGCGCCATTTTTCAGATGAACTGTTCCGGCTGTCACGGTGCCAAAGGTGACGGCTTAGTGGGGCCCAGTCTCCACGATATTTCCGCCCACAGAACCCGCGCCAGTCTCATCCGACAAGTCATCGGCGGTCAAACCCCTCCGATGCCTCAATTCCAACCTAGCCCCGAGACGATGGCGGATTTGTTGGAATATCTGGAGACGCTTTAGTTGGCGGCGTTGTCAGCAACCCTCCGACGGGGACTTCTCAACCCAGTCGAGGGGTCAGCGGCGGATTTGCCGCCAGAGAGCGCGATATTGAGCGATCGCCTCTTCGTCCGTTAGCGGTTCGATGAATTCGCTGCGCTGTAAACTCTCCGCCTCGGGCAACAAAACCGGGTTGTTTTGTAGGGCTTCGGGTAACTCAGCCCGATTTTCTGACAACAGGGCCGGAGACGCCGCTAAGGTCAACAGCGAGAGTTGACGGGCAATGCGAGCATCCCAGCAAAAATCGATCCAGCGATCGCCCGCTTGGGTAATCTGCGGGTTGTTCGTCGAAGCCTTCGCCGGACGAACCCACAAATCCGCCCAAAGGGAAGTCCCCGATTTCGGCACCACCGCCGCGATTTGTTTGCCGTACTGGGGCATGGCTAGGAGATCTCGCGACGACCCCACCGCCGCCCAAACATCGCCGATTTGCAGCGGTTGTTGGTACGCCGTGGAGGAATACAGCCGCGTTTGTTGGTGAAGCGATCGCAGTTCGGGTTCGAGGTCTTTGACGCTGGCTAAATCCTTGAGATTATAGGATTTTCCCAGTTTTTTTAAGGTTAAACCGATGGTTTGGCGGGGACTGTCGGGAAGAGCGATGCGCCCTTGCAGTTCCGAACGCCACAAGTCCCCCCAATCGCGCGGCGTCCATCCCAGAGATTTAAATTTTTCGACGTTATAAGCGATCGCCATACTTCCCCAACGATAGGGGGCCGCCCACGGGCGATCGCCCGCCATTGTATCGCTGCCGTTCTCCGCCACTTCACCGACCGTTACGAGGGATTTCCAATCGATGGGAGTGCGGGAAAGTTCCTCCCAATGAGTCCAAGCTTCGGGGTTTAAAGGGCGAATTAATTCCGCTGAAACGGCTTTAGGCAGCCAATAATCGCCGATTAACACGAGATCGGGGATGGGCGACTGAGTTGGTCGGTTTGAAAAAGGGAGCGATCGCGAATTCTCTGGAGTCGCCTCTTCTGGAGAAACCGCTTTCGCGCGAACCAACACCTCGAACAGTTCCGACAGTTGAGGCACCGACGACAAATCGATCCCCACTCCCGACTCGAGGCGGCGGCGAAATTCGCCCAACATGGGAGCGGGAACCGAATCTTTGAGGAATTTAACCGTCAGTTTGCCGCCGTTGGTACTTTGACATCCGGCGACGAGTTGACTGACACTGAGGGCGATCGCCCCCACGAGAACCGATCGACGAGAACAGGACAAATCGAACATCCCAACCACTTCACAGCATTTTTTAGCTTAGCGTCTTCCATCGCCCTCGAACGAGGTCAGATCGATGTAAGCACTGACGCCGATCGAAAGAAATGTTAAGTAAAGTTTACAACTTTATCGAAGAAACGCTGAAAGTGTCTTTCCATAGCGTTTTTTAGCAAAAGTTAAATAATCTAGAGATAAATTACTTTTTCGTATATTTGTCTTTAAAATCGACAACAAGACGAAAAAGGACGACAAGGACTTTTGTATGGACGCCCTCCAAACACATCTTCTCACGCTCGATCGTAAAATAGACGGACTCTACGAGATTATCGACCGCCTCAGTCACAAACTCTCCTCCGTAATCTCGGAAAATTCCCTCAAAACCGAGAATATCGAAGACGATCGCGATGCGATCTTGCCGGATTCAGATTTCAGCCATTACCGTTCCGATGACCTCGAAATCTTAATGGAACATAAAGATGTCCTGGTAGACAGCTCTCATTTAGAAATCGGAAATTCACAATCGGAAAGCCTCCTCAGCCCAGAAGTGCAAATTCAACGGCTAACCGCCCAACTGACGGCTGCCTACAATCGCATTGCCGCCCTTGAAGAACAACTTTTATCCCGTCAGGAAGCGGCGTATCACAGCACACATCTCGAACGAGTGCGATCGCGCGATTAAACACCACAGTCAAAAAATGGGCTTCAAAGTACGAAATGTGCGATTCGCCTCTTACCAGAAATTTTGGGTCTAAAGCCTCGCCCTTTCAGGGCGACTCTGCTATAAGGGAGAAACTGGAGCGGTATTCAACCCGTTTAAAAACCGAGCCTCTAATCGAGGCAACTGAACCTTGAAAACTAGAGTTAGTGGGTTCTGTTCGGGAAGGCTCGGGCAGGTAAAAGCTCTAAGCAACAAGTACAGAGAACCAATTTTTTCGCGGATTCTCAGGTACGGTAGGGCATACCGAAACCTCCTCTGCAATGGGGAAAACGCCTAGGGAGATAAACCCCTCTGGTATTCATTGGCAACGATGGATAGTAAGGGTTGTCAACGAACTAGGAATCCCAAACCGTGAGGTCTGGAGAATCGCCGCTCTTTTAAGGCGGCGAGTATGTCAATC
>NZ_JBNGCO010000103.1:0-17063 GCF_049974805.1 Baaleninema sp. | reverse complement strand
GCCCCACCCACGTTTCAGGAGTTTTCCTTCCACTTTTGGTGAGAACGAATCGCACCTAATATGAATATTAAAATAAATAAAAAAAGTATAAAAAACTCACAAAAAACCTAACTAATAATATGAAGTTAATTAATAATTAACCCAAAATTAAACCGAGCATACACCGCAGTTAATTCCCCGATGAGAAGCTGCTGGGGGCGACTCATAACAACGCCTGTAACTGCGGTCTATGTGAGGGGTCAGACACCAAATTATGGCTATCGAACTCAATCCGATCGGTACCTTCCGAACCGGAATTATTGACGAAAGTGCAGCAGAAATTGTTGCCCACGATCCGGCAACGCAACGGCTGTTTGTCATCAACGCCAACAGCGCCTCAGTGGACGTTCTCGACATCAGCACGCCCAGCACTCCCACCAAACTGTTCGACATTGACGCCACTGCCCTCGGTGCGGGGGCTAACAGCGTCGCCGTAGCCAACGGTATCGTTGCCGTAGCCATCGAAAACGAGGATACCCAAGCCCCCGGACTCGTCGCCTTCTACGACGTAAACGGCAACTTACTCAACCGCGTCACCGTGGGCGCCCTCCCCGACATGGTGACGTTCACCCCCGACGGAACGCGGGTTCTCGTGGCCAACGAAGGGGAACCCAACGACGAGTACACCGTCGATCCCGAAGGGTCGATTAGCATTATCGATATCAGTGCTGGGGTCGAAAACGCCACCGTCAGCACTGCCGATTTCCAAGCCTTCAACAGCCGTCAAGCGGAACTGGAAAACGCAGGGGTTCGCATCTTCGGTCCTAACGCCAGCGTCGCCCAAGACCTCGAACCCGAGTATATTGCCGTTGCCCCCACGGGTGACAAAGCCTTTGTCGCCCTGCAAGAAAACAACGCTTTCGCCGTTGTCGATCTTGCCAGTTCCACCGTTGAAAATATTATTCCCCTGGGCTTCAAAGACCACCTCAGCAGCAACAACGCCTTTGACGCCAGCAACGAAGACGGTGCCATCAACATTCAAAACTGGCCGACGTTGGGGATGTACCAACCTGACGGTATCGAATCCTTTCAGGTCAACGGCAACACCTATTACATTAGTGCTAACGAAGGAGATGCGCGAGATTACGACGGCTTCAGCGAAGAAGTCCGAGTAGCCGATTTGACCCTCGACCCGACGGCATTTCCCAACGCGGCGGAGTTGCAAGCTGAGTCTAATTTGGGACGGTTGAAAACCACCAATACCCTCGGCGATACCGACGGAGATGGGGATTTCGATCGAATCTACAGTTACGGCGGTCGATCGTTCTCCATCTGGGACGAATCCGGCAACCTCGTATACGACAGCGGCGACCAACTCGAACGCATCACCGCCCAACTGTTCCCCAGCGTCTTCAACTCCGAAGGGACTCCCGAGAGTTTCGACGATCGCAGCGACGACAAAGGCCCCGAACCTGAAGGGGTGGATGTGGGCGTCATCGACGGTCGAACCTACGCCTTTATCGGCTTGGAACGCATTGGCGGCGTCATGGTGTACGACGTCACCAATCCCGTCGCCCCGACCTTCGTTCAATACGCCCTCAATACCGACTTTACTGACAGTCCCAACAACGACCTCGCCCCCGAAGGCATTAAATTCATCCCCGCCAGCGAAAGCCCCAACGGTAAACCCTTCCTGGCGGTAGGAAACGAAGTCAGCGGTTCCACGACTCTGTTTGAAATTACTCCCCAAAACACCATCGAACCGCCAGACACCGCCTCGAACAAATGGCAAATTCTCCACGCCTCCGACCTTGAAGGCGGGGTAGACGCCATTCAAGACGCCCCCAATTTCGCGGCGGTGGTGGAAGGCTTGGAAATTGACGCCGCTAACCAGGGCATTCACTCCATTACCCTTTCGGCGGGAGACAACTACATTCCCGGGCCGTTTTTCTCCGCTGCGGGAGACTCCTCGATTCGCGACACCTTGCAACAGGTGTACAGCGATTTCTTTGGCGTGGAACTCGACAACATCCGCGAAGGAGTCGGACGCCTCGACGTGACGAACATGAACGTCATCGGTTTCGATGCTTCGGCGCTGGGAAACCACGAATTCGATGCTGGAACTAGCACGATCGAAGATATCGTCGGGACTGACATTCGCGGCGACAGCCTTGGTGACCTGCGCTGGCTGGGCGCTCAGTTCCCCTATCTCAGCGCGAATTTAGACTTTTCTAATAGTAATTTAAGCGGGTTGGCGACGGACGAGATTCTGCCGAATACGGCGTTCGCCTCGACCCCCGATAATCTCGAAGCGGCTGCTGACGCCCCCAAATTCGCCCCCGCGACGATTATCGATCGCAACGGCGATCGCATCGGCGTCGTGGGCGCCACCACTCCCCTCGTGGAAAGCATCTCTTCAACGGGAGACGTGACCGTGGTGGGGTCGAACGCCAACGATATGACGGCGTTGGCTGGGGTTTTACAACCGACCATCGACAGCCTACTCGCCCAAGGCGTCAACAAAATCGTCACCGTCACCCACTTGCAACAGTTTCAACTGGAACGGGAACTCGTACCGCTGTTGCGGGGCGTAGACGTCGCCATTGCGGGAGGTTCCGATACGATTGTCGCCGATAGCAGCGATCGACTTCGTGCAGGTGACACCGCTGACGTCAGTCCCTATCCCTTCATCACCACCAACGCCGACGGCGAACCCGCTGCGATCGTCAGTACCGACGGCGAATATTCCTACGTGGGTCGTCTGGTGGTGGAATTCGACGATAACGGCGTTCTCATCCCCAGCAGCATCGACCCCAACCAAAGCGGTGCCTTCGCCACGGACGACCAAGGCGTTACCGACGTTTGGAACCAAGTGGCACCGGGAAGCGACCCCTTCGCCCCCGGTCGCAAAGGCGGTACGGTGAAAACTCTCACCGATGCGGTGCAAGGCGTTGTTACGGCGAAAGACCAGCAAGTGTTCGGCGAAACCACGGTGTTTATTGAAGGACGTCGGGAAAAAGTCCGGACTGAAGAAACCACTCTGGGAAATCTTTCGGCGGACGCCAATCTGTTCGTGGCGCAACAGTTCGACCCCACGGTGCAGGTTTCGATTAAAAACGGCGGCGGTATTCGCGCCCCCATCGGCGAAGTGGTGGGAGATTCTGGGGAATTGGTTCCGCCCCAAGCCAACCCGCTTTCGGGGAAAGAAACCGGGGAAATTTCGCAATTGGACATTGAAAACACTCTGCGGTTTAACAACGAACTGACTCTGTTAACGCTGACGGCGAAACAGCTTAAAGCGGTTATCGAACATGGGGTTTCGGCCACTGAACCGGGGGCGACGCCGGGACAGTTCCCGCAAGTGGGGGGAATCTCGTTTAGTTTTGACCCCACGTTACCGCCGGGACAGCGGGTGCAGTCCCTGGCGATTACTGACGACAGCGGCGAAATCGTCGATTCGGTGGTAATTGACGGAGAAGTGTTCGGCGACCCCGATCGATCGATTCGCATCGTCACCTTGAATTTCTTAGCGGGTGGCGGCGACAGCTATCCGTTCCCCGAGTTTATCGAGGAAAATGCGGGTTTTGCGAACGTGGTGGATTTGCCGGACGTGCTGACGGATGCGGGGGCGGCGACGGCCGCAGATCCTGGGTCGGAACAGGATGCTTTGGCGGAGTTTCTCCTCGCCAGCGGACCGTTTGTGCAGGAAGAAACGCCGGCTTCGGAAGATACGCGGATTCAAATCCTCACGGAGCGATCGGATACGGTGTTCGACCCGCTGACGGGATTGGGGGTGTACGAGTTAATCGACCTGTTGCGGGAAAACGGCGACGGCAATATTTTCGGACGGTTGGTGAGTTTTATTAATACCACCAACGGCTCGGAAAACGGGTCTTCTCGTCGCAATCGCAGCCGCATGACGTTTGAAAATATCGAATCTGTGGCGTCTGGGGTTTTGGTAGAAACCGCGACGGATTTCAATGATACCCCCGTTCTCAGCGACGGCTTGACGGGCGAGGCTGCACCGTTTGAGGTGACGGCGAACGACAGCAGCAGCGTCCTTTAAGACTGGGTTTTAAATTTCTCTCTGTAACTTCTCTCTAACTTGAACCGAACCGGGTTTCTATCGGAAATCCGGTTTTTTTGGTTTTTAGGGTTAATTAACATATACCAATAAAACAATTTGAAACTACGTTTATCTGTTTTTTGTTAATTTAAATATATTTTAAAATCAAAAGATTCAATATTTTATATATTTGTGATATAATTTTTATGTTTATATTATTAAATAAAATTCGAGGTCTTTCCTAAATTGTTTGTGGTAAATAACTTGTTGAAACTTCATTCCGTTGGTCGATTGTCTGGGTACATTTCAAAAATGTAAATTTATCAGATCGGAGTCTCTACACTGAATTGAGCTGTTGTTGGGTTTCGCTATCGCTCCACTCAACCTACCGCAAACTCATATTTTTACATCCATTGAGATGCACCCGATTGTCTCGCCAGATTCCCGGCATCTCCAAGATGCCGGGAATTTCACACAGCGATGAGACCGATTCGGGATTTTGCCGCGAATTATTTGATATTGCTATAACATAAATCCCCCGAAAAAATCGTCGCGATAGAAAATATTTCGGGGGGTCTGGCTTTTTTCGTTAAAATTGATAAATTGATAAAAACTGTCAAAACACCGCAGTCATCGATTTTTTCATCTTATGAGTACGACTGTTACGCCAACTCGAGCCAACGGGCGATCGGCGATCGCTGAAATCGAGTCGAGAAATCTCGTCGGCGACTTCCTGCAAGAAACCACCGCCCTCACCCGTCGGCTGTTCATCCAACTCCAGCGGCGTCCGTCGACGTTGATGGCGGGGATTATCCAACCGTTGATGTGGCTGGTTCTGTTCGGGGCGCTGTTTCAAAACGCCCCCGAGGGACTGTTCGAGGAAAGTCAGAACTATCTGGAATTTTTAGGGGCTGGGGTCATCGTGTTTACCGCCTTTGCGGGGGCGTTGAACGCCGGACTTCCGGTGATGTTCGATCGCGAGTTCGGTTTCCTCAACCGCCTGCTAGTCGCGCCGCTTTCGACTCGGTTTTCCATCGTCACCGCTTCGGCGATTTATATCGTCGCTATGAGTTTTCTGCAAACCGCCGCGATTTTAATCGCTGGTGCGGTTATGGGGGCAGGATTCCCCGATCTCGTCGGGTTGGGCGCCATCGCCGTCATCCTGTTATTGCTGATTCTGGGCGTAACGGGGTTGAGTTTAGGTTTGGCGTTCGCTCTTCCGGGTCACGTGGAACTCATCGCCGCTATCTTTGTCACGAATTTACCCCTGTTGTTTGCCAGTACCGCCTTGGCACCGCTTTCGTTTATGCCGACTTGGTTGCAGTGGGTGGCCAGTTTGAACCCTCTCAGCTACGCCATCGAACCGATTCGCTATCTCTACCTTCACGAGAATTGGGGGTTGGGTAGCGTCGTCATGCAGGCGCCCTTTGGCGAGGTGACGTTTGGGGCGGCGGTTTTGGTGTTGCTGGGCTTTGCTGTCGTTGCCCTGGCTGCGATCGCGCCGCTGTTGCGCCGTCGCTTCGCTTAATTTTGCCGAAGACTACAATAGAGCTAATTCAGTCGCTCGATCGCGCAAGCGGTGCGTAGCACGTTCGATTTTTTGAGGATATTTTGATGATGAAATCCTTACGATTCGATCGCGTGGTGTGGGGAAGTGCGTTAATTCTAGCGGCACTCGGCATTTTAACTCCCCTGAACACCCACGCGCAAACCGAAGTCAATACTTACAACGAACCCATTTCCAACGATCCCTTTGCTGACGACGCCAACGCTGGCGATCGCAGTCAGTTTGAAGCCGAAGGTGGATTGAATATGTTCGACATCATCCACCGCGCCAACATGGGGTCGGAAATGAGTTTCGATGAATTCGTCGCCGGACAAGAGGCGGAACTCGACAACGCCGCCCAAAGTTTTCGCGATCGTCAGTTGCAACTCATTCGCCAACAAGAGGCGGGGGCTTCTGAAGACAGCGAAACCCCGGACGCTCAATAATTTTGAGTCGAAAAAAACTCGGTTTCTGGGCGGTTCGACCCAAAATTTCGACCCAAGCCAAATTAACGAAAAAGGGCGTCCTCATCGGACGCCCTTTTTCAATGAAGCTTCGGCATTTCGAGGTTAACGGCAAAACCATTTTTCCTCAACACCGAGGCGATCGAGTCTTGACGGTTTGCCGTTTGTTGTCCAACCTCGAGGCAATCTCCCCGAGCCGGTTCGCGATGCACCCTGATGGCAAACCCGTCGAGTTCCACCGTAGATTTACCACGATTTTCCCGACATGAGGAGAGGGGACAAGCCCTCACCCGACTCGCCCCCTCGCGGGTTGCGATCGCGGCATTGAACCGAGCGATCGCACCGTTAACCCAAAACTGACCTTACGAATTGATACCGAACGGCGTCACCGGCGCGAAGCTCGGCACCACCAAATCGTCATTTTGCTTCGTCAGTTGATTGTACAGACGTTCCGTATTGGGGAAGTTCGCCGCCGGAAGCGTCGGGAAACGACGATACGGAACCGTATCTTCGCCAAACGCCTCGATGTACTCAGGGCTGTTAACCATCGCACTGACGAACCCGCGAATCCCTTCCGCTGCCAAAATTTGGTTGTACTTGCGAATTTCAGCTTGATTGAGGGGAGCGCGACCCAAGAAATGCTTGGTTCCCAACTCGATAACCTTGGTGTTGGGATAAGGCGTGTAGAACTGGCGGATATAGAGTTCCGAACAACCCAACCCTTCGATGAACTCTTTGACGTTGATTTCTCGGTTGCTCAGCTTGCTTTCCAGTTCCGTGAATTCCCGTTTGGTGACGTAAGGCTCGATATCCCGCTCGAACACCTGACGGTACGCCGCGCGAACCACCGTTTGCACCTGAACCTTGTCGATGGCGCTGGTGAGCTTGAACACCTTGGTTTGCTGGCGCTGCGGGCTGACCCCTTGCGAGGCGCGGAACTCGATGTTCGGTGCCGTCCGCATCTCGCTGTCGCTGGGGGTTCCCAGTTGCACGAACCGAGGTTCTTCGGGTTCCGGTTTGACCACGATGCCCTTGTCGCCGAGGGTACTCGGACGCAGAGAACGCAACACTTGACCGGCCGGGGTCAAATAGCGCTCGTAAGGCACGGTATCCTCACCGAAGGCTTCTGCGTATTCGGGGCTGTCGATGAGGGTGTCTACGAGGGCATAGAAGCCTTTCTTCGCACAGAGATCGAAGTAGGAATTCATCTCCTGACGGCCGTAGGTAGGACGACCCAAGAGGCGGCGGTGGATGTATTCGATCGCCTTACAAACGTACAGCGACGTCCAGTATTGCTTGCGGAAGGCTTCCGATTTAGCGATTTCCCGCACGAACTCCCGCATGGTGATATCGCCGTTTTCCAAGCGAATTTCCGCCACCGACAACCGCTGTCCTTCGTAAACGTCGCGGCCGAAGACCTGACGGTAAGCCGCTTTGATGATAGCTTGCGTGGAGCTTTCGGCGTATTTGACGCTGCTGCCGTTGCCCGTGGTGAAGCTGGGAACCGGAGACATCTTGAACACTTTCGGTCCGAGAGAACCGGGTTGTTTACCCCGAGCGCCGGGATTGCTCAATTGGTTGTCGATACCCGCACCGCGACGGATGAGGATGCGGCGGGTGTCTTTGCCAAAGGGAGCAGGGGCGTTTTTGGGCGATCGCGTTTCTTTGGGGAAAATCGCGCCGAACTGGATTTCGAGGGGGTCGTTGCCCACGCCGTAAGGATGGCGATCGGGCAGGGGCCGCACGTAGTCCGCATACAGAGTGATGAACTGCGGTACTTTGCGGAAGGGGGCGCTGTATTTGAACAGGTCGAACTGAGCGCCCCAGTTGCGGCATTCTTGAGCTTCTTGTCCGAACCCGCGCAGGTAGGGAACCGTTTCTTCGCCAAAGTAATCCGCGTATTCTTGAGAATCCACGAGGGCGTCTACGAGGGCAGCCCAACCGCTTTCAGAGACGATGGCGAAGTACCGTTGTACCTCTTCGCGAGACGAAGGCGCCCGTCCCAGGATGTGACGGAAGGCCAGTTCCAGGGCGCGACTGTTGATGAACGGCTCGACGAACTGCTTGCGGTACAAGGGGGTTTTGCAGAGTCGGCGCACGAATTCCTTCATGGAAATCTCGCCGTTCTTCACCTGAGATTCCAGGTAAGAAATGCCTTGGCTGTAGGCGCGGGTGATGTCGCGCTCGAAGACTTGGCGATACGCCGCTTTCACGATGTCTTCTTTCTCGCGGAAGGACATCCCCGGCTTCATCGCGAATTTCGATCGCGCTTCGGCGGCATTAGCATAAATCTGCGGCAATGTCAACCCCTGCTGGTCGCTGGAGGGACGCTGGCGCAGTTTGTCCGAGGGGGTGGGCGCGTCGAATTCCGTCAGCAGTACGTCAAAGTACTGTTTAACGATATCGCTGGCTTCGGTATCTTGACGGAAATAGCTCGTAGAAACCGCTTTCATTTCCTGCAACGCCACCACCGTCGCCGCAGAAGAGCAAGCGTTTTCGATGATTTCCCGCAGACCCCGCACGTTCACCGAGATGATGTTGGGGTCGCCGGCCACGATGGCATAGGTCACGTAGCGCAAGAACCAGCTCAAATCCCGCAGGGATTTGGTCATGTTAGCCGGGCCGTAGCGAGCCACGTTGATGGAACGGAACCCCGGAGGCGTCGGGCCGCTGCTGGGGGTGAAGAAGAGGTTTTTCACCCCCGAGAAGATGCTGGTCTCTTCTTCGGCGAAGGTAACGCTTTGCAGGGTACTCGATTGAGACTGACCCGCCATCGCCGGTTCGGGTTCGGGGGGCTTTTCCAAGAAGGACATGGGAGAACCGCCCGTGAAAATGCGGTTCGCCGCCCGCGAGACGATTAAATCTGATTTTGCCGTGAGAATTTGGGCGATTTCGACCCGTTTCGTGCCGGATTTGAAAAAGGTGTCTAATTCGCCTAATTCGTTCCGCCCCAGATAGCGATCTTGCTGTTCGGCTTGGGAGATCGTTGAAACGGGAACGGTTCGGAAGATTTGTTGGCGCACGAGGGTCGTGCCACCACTTGCCTTAACACTCATTCGCTACTTCTATAAAAACGACAGGGCTTGAAAGGAGGTCGGGTAGGGGGGCGAACGGCCGTTCGCTTCTACCTATCCTATTATTGTTGTCCGCATGGGACGTTTCTGTTTTATGGCGCTTCGCGTTGTTAAGATATGTATCAAAACGCCTCGGGGAACTTCAGGCGTGAATATCCTAATTACCGCGACATCATAAAGGATCGCAAGGATCTAAATGAGAAAACGCAAAGTTTTGTAACGTTTCGCTCGATCGCACTCTCGATCGACCCGTCGCTATAATCCCTTCACTCCAGTAGTTTCACAGATTTATGACGCTCAATTCCGAGATTAGCGCTGCCGTCGGACGGCTTTACGATACTTACCCGTTTCCTCCGGAACCGTTACTCGACGAACCGCCGCCGGGATACAACTGGCGTTGGAACTGGGTCGCCGCCTATAACTTCTGTACGGGGCGCAAACCGGAAAGTGAAGCCGTGCGAATTTTAGACGCCGGCTGCGGGACGGGGGTGGGAACAGAATACCTAGTGCATTTGAATCCCGAGGCGCGGGTGACGGGTATCGATTTGAGCGAAGGGGCGCTGGCGGTGGCGCGGGAACGCTGTCAGAAGTCCGGGGCCGATCGCGTGGAGTTTCACCATTTAAGTTTGTACGAGGTCGATGGCCTCGAGGGAGAGTTCGACCTGATTAATTGCGTGGGCGTCCTGCACCACCTCCCCGACCCCATTGCAGGAATTCGGGCTTTGGCCTCGAAACTGGCGCCAGGGGGACTGATGCACGTCTTCGTTTACGCCGAACTGGGGCGGCGAGAAATTTATTTAATGCAGCAAGCCTTGGCGCGGTTGTTGGGCGATCGTCGCGGGGACTTTAAAGAAGGCGTGCGGTTGGGGCGCAAGCTGTTCGCCGCCTTACCGGAAAACAACCGCATCGTACAGGAAGACCGGCGGCGCTGGGCGTTGGAGAACCACCGCGACGCCAACTTCGCCGATATGTATTTGCACCCGCAAGAGGTCGATTACAATATCGAAACCCTGTTCGAGTTAATTGATGCCTCGGAACTGAGGTTTTTAGGCTTTTCCAATCCAGCGTACTGGCAGATCGATCGACTCATCGGGAAAGATGCCGAACTGATGGAACGGGCGGCGCAGTTGAGCGAACGGGAGTTATACCGCACCATCGAACTCCTCGACCCCGAGTTGACTCATTACGAATTTTTCCTCGGTCGTGCGCCGCTGGCGCGATGGGACTGGCAGGACGAGGAAGTACTCAAAGGGGCGACGGCCGAACTCAATCCCTGTTTGCAGGGGTGGCCGAGTCGATCGCTGTTCGATTACAACTATCAAATCGTCGAGTTATCCGAGGAAGAGTTTGCCTTTTTACAAGAATGCCAGGGAGGAAAGCGCACCGTTGGCGAAATTCTCGAAAAGGTGGAAATCGACCTCGACGGCGTGCGATCGCTTCAACAGCGACAACTGGTTGTCCTGAGTCCAAAAACCCCTTAAAACGGGTGTTCAAGAGACTTCTAGCTAACGAGTTCGAGGGATTCCGTTTTTTTTAAGTATTGTTACCCTACCGTGATATGATTGCATCTGGTTTGGATTCGTCCAGACTCTCCTACTCGTCAGCCCGAGGCCAGTCTGTTGCTCCCAAGTGAGTCTCGCGATCGCTTTTCGTGGGTTGGAGTCGTTCTTTCTCGCCTGAAATCGTTGTCGGTGTTTTCGCCTATGCAGCCTCGTTTTCAAGAGGATATTCCCCCCTTGACAACACTCCCTCGTTTTCGTCGATCGGATACTGAGGTCAGCAGCGTTAGTCCTCGATCGATCCCGAAGCGCGTCGAGCGGGAGACCCCGACTTCAGAGCCAGCTTCGACACCAGCCTCCACCGAGTCGGTCGATCCGAACGCGGACTATCACCGACTCAAACTCCGACTCTTTGCACTCACCTTAGTGTTAGCAGGAATCGTCTTTACTTCGGCATGGCTGGCCTACTCGCGGGACGTTGCCCTGAATTACCTCCTCGGTGCGTCAGTCGGTCTCGTTTATCTCAGGATGATGGCCCGAGACGTCGAGCGTTTGGGGAACGTCAAAGCGAAATTGGGCAACGGGCGCCTGGGGCTGTTCGTCGGACTGATCGTCGTGGCCAGCCAGCTAGACTCGCTGCAGATTCTCCCAGTCTTTTTGGGATTTCTGACCTATAAAGTCGCGATCGTTACTTACGTATTGTTTGCGACTTTCGCCCCCGACGTGAAGTCATAAAGGCAACCTGTCAATCGATCGAATAAAATGCTGGACGTACTAAATACCGTTAAGGCTTTCCCCTTGGCGAGCTTGGAGGTCGGTCAACATTGGTACTGGGAAATCGGTAACCTGAGACTTCACGGACAAGTTTTTCTGACCTCTTGGTTCGTAATCACCGTTTTGGTGATAGCCTCTGTTTTAGCGACTCGAAATATCCAAAGAGTTCCCAGCGGACTTCAAAATTTCATGGAGTACGCTTTGGAATTCATTCGCGATTTAGCGAAAAACCAAATTGGGGAAAAAGAGTATCGCCCGTGGGTTCCCTTTGTCGGAACGCTATTTTTATTCATTTTCGTGGCAAACTGGTCTGGGGCGTTAGTTCCGTGGAAGCTTTTCGAGCTACCTGCGAGCGAACTGGCCGCACCGACCAACGATATCAACACCACCGTGGCACTGGCCTTACTGACCTCCTTAGCGTATTTTTACGCAGGAATTAGTAAGAAAGGCTTGGGCTACTTCGCCCGATACGTCGAGCCGACGCCAATCCTTCTTCCTATTAACATTTTGGAAGATTTTACCAAACCGCTTTCCCTGAGTTTCCGTCTATTTGGTAACATCTTAGCGGACGAACTCGTGGTAGCCGTTTTGGTTTTACTGGTGCCACTTTTCGTTCCCTTACCTGTTATGGTATTGGGACTGTTTACGAGTGCAATTCAGGCACTCATTTTCGCTACCCTCGCGGCTGCCTATATCGGCGAAGCGATGGAGGGACACGGAGAGCACGAATAGCTCCCCGCCCCCGAGGTCTGTGGTCGAGACTCAGCCTCGAACCCAAGACACTGATTGTTTGATTCGTCATTTGGATTTCAAAAGGAGAAAACTATGGAACCTTTGGTTGCTGCTGCTTCCGTTGTTGCTGCTGGTCTGGCTGTTGGTTTGGCTGCGATCGGCCCGGGTTTGGGTCAAGGTAACGCGGCTGGTCAAGCCGTGGAAGGGATTGCTCGTCAGCCCGAAGCAGAAGGAAAAATTCGCGGTACGCTGCTGCTGAGTTTGGCATTCATGGAAGCACTCACCATTTACGGTCTCGTGGTGGCGCTCGTGCTTCTGTTTGCGAACCCCTTCGCATAAACAGTTCGTTAACGTAAAGGGGTCAGGCCACCGTTCGGGAGAACGCTCGGGCTGACCCCTTACTACAGTAAGGAGGGTAAAGCATTCGCAATGCATTGGACGACAATCGTACTAGCCACTGAAACGGCACAAGAAGGAGGGTTGTTCGCCTTCGACGCGACCTTGCCCTTAATGGCCCTTCAGTTTGTGATTTTAGTCGCGATTTTGAACGCGGTTTTCTACAAACCCCTAAGCAAGGCTTTAGACGAGCGAGACGACTACATTCGTACTACCGATCGCAGCGCCCGGGAGCGTTTGTCCAAAGCCAAACAGCTTGCCGAGCAGTACGATAAAGAGCTGGCTTCGACGCGAAAACAAGCTCAAGAGACGATCGCGGCGGCCCGAGAAGACGCTCGCCAAATTGCCAACGGTCAAATCGCCGAAGCGCAACAAGAAGCGATTCGAGCAAAAGAAAAAGCGGCGGCAGAAATCGAACAGCAAAAACAGGCCGCCATGGCCGAGTTAGAGCAGCAGGTGGACGTGCTCAGCCGACAAATTCTCGAAAAGCTCCTAGGTTCTGAACTCGTCAAAAGCTAAAACGCGGCGGCGGGCGACATTTCGTCGGTCGTCGAACCGCTCGGGGTTAAAACGTAGCAGTTAAGCGATTATGGGTTAAGAATCATGGAGACTTTTTTGTGGCTTGCCGAAGCAGAGGGCGGTTTCGGCTTGAATTTTGATATTTTCAGCACGAACCTGATCAACCTCGCCATCGTCATCGGCGTTCTGTACTACTTCGGACGCGGATTTCTCGGTAAAATCCTCAACGAACGACGCAGTGACATCGAAACGGCGATTGGCGAAGCGGAACAACAGGCAAGCAAAGCTCAACAAGAGCTGACCGAAGCGAAAAAACGCTTAGAACAGGCTCAGGCTCAAGCTCAGCAAATCCGAGCCGACGCCGAAGAACGAGCCAAAGCCACCAAAGAAGAAATCTTGGCCGAGGCGCAGGCAGACATCGAACGATTGAAAGCCACCGCCGCCCAAGATCTAAAATCGGACGAAAGCCGAGCGGCCGCGCAGCTGAGAGAGCGAGCGATCGCCCTGGCGCTGGAGCGTTCCCAGCAGTATCTCAAAGAGCGCCTCTCGGACGACGATCGCGAGCAAATCGTCGATCGCAGTATCAGCCTAATCGGAGGTAAGGAATGAAAAAAGGCATTTCAGCCGGAGAAATCGTCGAACCTTACGCCAAGGCGTTGATGTCGATCGCGCGGGAACAAGATCTCGTCGATCGCATGGGAGAAGACGTCGGGATGTTGCGCGAGGCGTTGCAATCTTCCCAAGAATTACAGCAGTTCCTCGACAACCCCATCGTCAAGGCCGAATCGAAGAAAAGCGTTTTGCGTCAGATTGCCGGAGACAGCGTACACAGCTACACGCTGAACTTCCTGATGCTTCTCGTCGATCGCGGTCGCATCCTGTTCCTCGACGATATTTGTCAAAACTATCAAGCACAGCTGCGTCAACTGAAAAACATCGTTCTGGCCGAAGTCACTTCGGCCGGCGAGTTGTCCGACGGCCAAAAAGACGCCATCCGCGACAAGGTGAAAGCCTTCACGGGAGCCAGCGATGTCGAACTCGAAATCGAAATCGATCCCGACCTCATCGGCGGTATCGTGATTCGCGTCGGCTCGCAAGTTCTCGATGCCAGCTTGCGCGGTCAGTTGCGCCGCCTCAGCTTGAGTTTGAGCTAACGCCAACAGGTGCTTTCTAGCTCTACTGGTCGTTTTCTACGACGGCCGCCTCGACCAAGAACCGTTCAACGCACGAGACAAGAAAATGGTAGCTATCAGACCGGACGAAATTAGCAGCATCATTCAAAAACAGATTCAGGAGTACGACCAGGAGATTCAAGTCTCTAACGTCGGTACTGTCCTGCAAGTCGGCGACGGCATCGCCCGCATTTACGGTTTGGAAAAAACCATGGCTGGCGAGCTGTTGGAATTTGAAGACGGCACCATCGGTATCGCCCTGAACTTGGAAGAAGATACCGTCGGCGCAGTGTTGATGGGCGACGGCATCCACATTCAAGAAGGATCGTCCGTGACCGCCACCGGAAAAATCGCTCAAGTTCCCGTAGGCGAAGCCCTCGTCGGTCGCGTGGTCGACTCTCTCGGTCGCCCCATCGACGGCAAAGGCCCCATCGAAACCAGCGAAACTCGCCTGATCGAATCGGCGGCCCCCGGCATCATCGAGCGGAAGTCCGTCTGCGAACCCCTGCAAACGGGGATTACCGCCATCGACGCCATGATTCCCGTCGGCCGCGGCCAGCGGGAGCTGATCATCGGCGACCGTCAAACGGGTAAAACCGCCATCGCCATCGACACTATCCTCAATCAGAAGACGGAAGACGTGATCTGCGTCTACGTGGCCATCGGTCAGAAAGCTTCTACGGTGGCGCAAGTGGTGGGCGTTCTCGAAGAACGGGGCGCGATGGATTACACCATCGTCGTCGCCGCCAACGCCAGCGACCCCGCAACTCTGCAATACTTGGCGCCCTACACGGGTGCGAGCATGGCTGAGTACTTCATGTACAACGGAAAAGCCACGCTGGTTATCTACGACGACCTTTCCAAACAGGCTCAAGCGTACCGTCAAATGTCGCTGTTGCTGCGTCGTCCCCCCGGTCGCGAAGCCTATCCCGGCGACGTGTTCTACCTCCACTCTCGTTTGTTGGAACGGGCGGCGAAACTCAACGACGAACTCGGCGGCGGTAGCATGACGGCACTGCCGATCATCGAAACCCAAGCGGGCGACGTTTCGGCGTACATCCCCACCAACGTGATTTCGATTACCGACGGTCAGATCTTCTTGTCCTCCGACCTGTTCAACTCCGGTCAGCGTCCGGCGGTGAACCCCGGTATTTCCGTGTCTCGGGTGGGTTCGGCCGCGCAAACTAAAGCCATTAAGAAAGTGGCGGGTAAGATGAAGCTGGAACTGGCTCAGTTCGACGAACTCGAGGCGTTCTCGCAATTTGCGTCCGACCTCGACGCGGCGACTCAGAAACAACTGGCTCGCGGTAAGCGCTTGCGGGAAATCCTCAAGCAGCCTCAAAGTTCGCCGCTGCCCCTGGAAGAGCAAGTGGCCATCGTTTACGCGGGTGTTAACGGGCTGCTCGACGAGATTCCGGTGGAAAAAGTGGTGAGCTTTACCCAAGGACTGCGCGAGTACCTGCGGACCAGCAAACCCAAGTACGGCGAAATCATTCGATCGACGAAGAAACTGGAAGACGAAGCAGTCAAACTGCTCGAAGAAGCGATCGCTGAATACAAGCAATCCTTCTTGGTGTCTTCGTAATTCCCCACATCTGGTTCTGAATTCTTCGTTATGGCTAATCTCAAAGCGATTCGCGATCGAATTAAATCGGTCAAAAACACGCGCAAAATTACCGAGGCTATGCGTCTCGTGGCGGCGGCGCGGGTGCGTCGCGCCCAAGAACAGGTGATGGGAACTCGTCCCTTCGCCGATGCTTTGGCGCAAGTCCTCTATGGATTGCAGAGCCGCCTGCAATTTGAAGACGTGGATTTACCCCTGTTACAGTCCAAAGATGTCGAAACGGTGGCCATCGTGGTCGTTTCGGGCGATCGCGGTCTGTGTGGGGGCTACAATACCAACGTCATTCGTCGGGCTGAAGCTCGCGCCGAGGAACTGAAAGCAGAAGGGAAAGACTTCACTTACGTTCTCATCGGTCGTAAGGCGATTCAGTACTTCAAACGTCGCAACCAACCCATCAGCGCGACCTTTTCCAACCTCTCGCAAATTCCCACCGCTTCGGAAGCTGGTCAGATTAACGACGAACTGCGAGCTTTGTATCTCTCTGACGCCGTGCAGCGCGTGGAGTTGATTTACACCAAGTTCGTGTCCCTCGTTAGCTCGAAACCCGTCGTTCAAACGCTGTTTCCCCTCGATCCGCAGGGTCTGGCGCCTCAAGACGACGAAATCTTCCGTCTGACGACGCGCGGCGGTGAATTTGAGGTTCAGCGGGAACCGGCGCCCGTGCCTCGCACGGAACTGCCCCGCGACATGATCTTCGAGCAAGATCCGGTCCAAATTTTAGATGCGTTGTTGCCGCTGTACGTGACGAACCAGTTACTTCGGGCGCTGCAAGAGGCGGCCGCCAGCGAACTGGCTGCTCGGATGACGGCGATGAACAACGCCAGTGACAACGCCAGCGAATTGATTCGCACGTTAACGCTGTCTTACAACAAAGCTCGTCAAGCGGCAATTACTCAGGAAATTCTGGAAGTTGTCGGCGGTGCGGAAGCCCTCAGTTCGTAATTCTATTTGGAATTTCGACTGTGGAACCCCACCAACGCGCCTGCTTGTCAGGCGCGTTTTTCGTGTTGGGGGTTCCTGTGGGGGGAAGTTGGCTTGACTACTCCACGCCCTCTGTGTCGCTGGGGGTGAAGAATTTTTGAGATTTAACTTATTGGGTCGATCGCTTCAGTGGTGCAAAAATGTTGCAGAAAATTTTTCGAGATATTGCCTTGACAAAATACATAGGGCTTGCTGAAAAGAAGTGAAAAGCTTACGGCGTAAGGCTTAGAGGAGTCT